>QHXD01000803.1 GCA_003223895.1 Acidobacteriota bacterium | reverse complement strand
CGCATCGTCTGGTCCTCCGGCTGTTTCAGCTAGCCACAATTCGTGGTGCAAGTCCGCCCCCGAGCCCACATTTTCCAGGAATAGAATGAGGTTAAGGGCGATAGCGAAAGCTGTCAAGAATATTGGTTAACGCAGAACATTGGCCGATGCACAAGACAAGGTAGATAGCAACACTTCTTCTCTCTCCTTCAGGTGAGCCACCGTTTCGGTGCCCGGCGAAATCCCGAACCCTTCAGCGTTTGGGATCGTATATCGCGTCGCCTTCGGTCTGACTCAAAACCAAACGCCTCACCGTGCCGTTGGCGTCCAGGAGGAACTCCGCGGCGGCGCCTGTCGACTCAAACTGCGTCTCCGATATAGGAATTAAAGGAAGAGCATTCAAGAATAGCTGGCCATTGGCCAGGGTGACGTTTTGGGTCATACCCGTCCGCGACCCTTCAAGAAACCCATACCTTCCGGCGTACTTTGCGAGAACGGCCGAGCTGAGTTCCACACTTGTGTTCGCAGTGCCCACCATGTGAGCTTTATCCCAGGTACTTTCGTTGCAGACATTCTCAAGCATGTCCGTATCCGCTCTGTAGTTCACCGCCAGCGAGAGGCTCAGGGGCTTCGTCAACGTCTCGGGATCGTCGAAAGTGATCTGAAACTGCATGTGTCCGAAATCGACACGCCCGAATCTCTCGGTTACGTGCAGGTTTTCGGAATGAGGGTGGCCTGCCCTATCGAGCCAGGTCCGGGCATTGAACCCCGCGGACTCGACCACGAGCGTGTCGCCCTCCCAGTGGCCGACCGAGTACCCTAACCAGGTCGGGTTCGGATCTTCCGGCAGTTTCCGCCCATCCATGTGGATCTGCCGGTAACGCCCGGTGCCACTCTCGAAAAGCAGCGCCACGACGGTGGGGGACTGCATGATCCGGTACGTCGCGTTAAGCATTTCTGAAGGACCGGCCGGCAGGCAGTTCGTAACGGGATCGTCGTGCCTGAAGTCCGCGACGCGCTTCATGAAGAGTGCTTCCGCCGCTGGCCGGAAGATGCTTTCATCCTTCAGATCTTGTATGACGTCAAAACGGAAGGGATTTACTTCGGGCTGCCACAGGCCTGAGAAATCCGGCTTGCCATCAGGCGTCCGGGGCGCCGGAGCCGTCAGGTTCGGTTTACCGTCGGCGGTCCGGGGAATCCCCGGCGTCCGGAAGGCGAGCCACTGAGCGCACAGCGAAACCGGGAGTAGCCATAACGCCGCGGCGATCACGATTCTCTGCATGAGGGCTTCCTCCTGCTTAGCAAACCGTTGTCACAGTTTCTGTAAACTCTTGCCGGCTATTATACAGCTCACGGCGGAGTTCTTCGAACTTCCCGTTGAAGACGATCCGTTCCAGGTGTAACGCAAATAATGGTGCGCTACCATTGGACCCATGCATTCCAACGAACCGAAATCGGCAGCAGCGGTCAAGCGATGGGTCGAGAAGCACACCCGATCAACAGACCGCTTCCAATATCTGGCGGATAAGTATGAAGCCCATCGAAAGGAGCACGGATGTTTCGACGTGTATCCTTTTTCGAATGGACCTTTGCTCGCCGCTTTAGCAGCTGCCGCGAAGCCCAAACGGCTGCTCGAAGTGGGATGCGGCTTGGGATATAGCGGTCTTTGGCTGGCGTATGGAGCGGGGCCGCGAGGCCACCTTGAAACGATCGAGGCCAGCAAAGAGCACGCCAAAATAGCCCGCGACCATCATAAAGCTGAAGGCCTTGACAAACGCATTCAAGTGTTCGTCGGCGATGCCACACGCGTTCTGCCGGCGCTGAAGGGCGGCTACGATCTTATTTTCTTCGACATCAGTCCGACCGAATCGCTGGCTGTCCTGGATCATTCCGAACGGCTGCTCCGGAAAGGCGGATTACTTATTTCAGCAAACTTGTTCCTGGGCCAGTTCGCTCCCGACATTCCGGGACTTGAGAAGACGGCCGAATATCGTCTGCGTATTCTCGATGCCGCCCGATGGCTCACTGGATATATGACTGATGGAACGTCCATCAGCGTCCGGATTAATTAAGGAAAGGAGCGTGGACCGAGATTGCGAAACCTGCCCCAGCGACGCTCAGCCACAGCTCTCCGGAGAGCCGCGGAAGGCGAAAGCACTCGGACCGTTGTTATCGCGTTCGTTGCCAACGTCGTCATCGCGATCGCGAAGTTAATTGCGGGACTCGCTTCAAAATCCACGGGCATGCTTGCGGAGTCAGCGCACTCCGCCGCCGATGCGGTGAACGAGGTGTTCCTCGCCGTCGGGCTGCACCGTGACCGCGCGCCCGCAGACGCGACGCACCCCGCCGGCCATGGTCGCGAGCGATTCCTCTGGGCTTTCATGGCCGCGATTTCCTCGTTTCTTATTGGCGGGTGCCTGTCTATCGCCCTGGCCATCGGAGAGTTCAAGGAACGCCACCCTATATCCGGCGGCCTTGCGGCATGGATCGTTCTCGCGATTTCGTTCGCCGCCGACGGAGTGTCCTGGCTGCAGAGCAGCACGCGCCCAGGCGAAAGAATATGGAATCACCGTGTGGCGCTACATCTTCATTTCTAGTGACCCCACCGTGCGTGCGATCGTCTTCGAGGATAGCGCTGCGCTCATCGGTCTCTTCCTGGCGGCAGGCGGTCTTCTACTGAGCAAGATTCTTGGAACGAACGTACCGGATTCTCTCGCGTCGCTACTCATAGGGCTGCTGCTCGCAGTGACGGCGTTCGCGCTGGCCCGTCCACTCGCGGATTTCCTGGTCGGACGGTCGCTCCCTGCGTCGCTGCTCGAAGAGTTGTACGCGATCGTCAATGAAGACCCGGCGATCGAACAACTCTTGTCGCTTCGTGCGACGTACTCGGGCCCCGAAGAAGTGATCGTCGTAGGCAAGGTTCGTCCCTCGGCGAACTTGAATATCGAGCAATTCACCCGGGCGATGGATGACCTCGACCGCAGGATTCGGTTTGCGCTGCCAATCGTTGCGGATGTGTTCATCGACGTTACAGCGAACCGTGCTGAAGACAATTCTCGTGAACTAAGCGGCGGCGATCATGATTGAGTCGGCAGGAAAGAGCACGCTGAACCGCGCAGGTTTCGTTACAAACGATCCGGAACATGATACGCTTCGTCGCACTCAAGCAATGAATTGAGGACGCAGTCGCCCCGGAGAGGTTCACCGCTCCAATGTCGCTGCCTGGACCGCTGCTATCGGCTAGACACAGTCGATTTGCCCACATATCCGAAGATCCCCGTGTGGTAGGGATCGGGGAACACTGATAATGTCAAAAATTTCGTCTGTGCTGGCAAGCCGTAAACGAATGGCCACGCCAGCGCCCATGCTTTACAGAGAGCCTGCCGCAAAGAGAGAGCTCGACAAGCGCTACGAATTTGGACCCTTTCAATTGATCTCCGTTGAAAGGCAGCTGTTGCGCGACGGTAGCCCGGTTCCAATTACAAACAAGGCTTTCGAGACGCTGCTTGCTTTGGTTGGGAGGAGTGGGCACCTGGTAGAGAAATCGGAACTAATGGCTGCCGTTTGGAAGGACTCGTACGTCGAGGAGGGAAACCTCGCCGTCACAATTTCCATGATTCGGAAGGCGTTAGGCGATAGCCGAAGAGACCAGAAGTATATTCAAACGATAACTAAACGAGGTTATCGGTTTGTCGCGGCCACACGGCTGGTACCGGTGCCGACGGTATTGGGCATCGTAGGCAGAAGTATTCAAGAATCCTTAAAACGGGCTCAGCTCTTTCGAGGCTGAATGGCAGTTTCGAAATATTCGGGGCAACACTTCAAAGGAGAAGAAAATGCGGAACACGATTCTGGGTCTGGGCTTTCTGCTTTTGCTGTCACCGGCGGTCGGGCTTGCACAATCACAATGGACAGAGTCAGGCAAACTCGCGTTCGACGTCACCAAGGCCGATATCGACACGATTCTGAAAAAAATGCCTCCGCAAGGAGCCACTGACCAACTGCTTCGCATAGTCGACATGGGCAAGTACAATCTTGCCGTTGGCGTCGTTTATCGCGGCCCAACCACGGATAAACCCGGCGACCCGACGACAGGGACGTATCACGACCAGGTGGCCGAAATCTACATCGTCCTGTCCGGATCGGGAATCCTGACGACCGGCGGCAGTAAGGACAAGAAACCGAGGCCGGAGTACCTCCTTCCCACTGGCCCGGGCGGAAGCGGCACAGTCGGTCCTGGCGCTTACAGCCGCAAGGTGCAGACGGGCGACATCGTCCTCATTCCTCCCGGGGTGCTTCACGCCTGGAGTAAAATTACCGATCATGTCACATATCTGAGCATGCGGCCGGACCCGGAGCGTGCGCTGCCCGGTGGATACGTTAACCCTCTGCTGATGGGTAATCCTCCAGCACCGGCGCCGTAGGTTTTGGGGGTACTGCCGATTCCGGCGGCTTTGCACAAAAAGTCGAGGCATCTCCAGCGGGCACGTAGCCGTGGGTTTTATGCCCGCGTTCAAGCACAATCAAAGAATTCTTCTGGCGGTACCCGAACGCGGGCATAAAGCCCACGGCTACGTGCATTCCCGAACATTCTGGCTGACTTGGACAGCTTGTGGTCATACGCCGCGACTGCAGACGGGTCGGAATATTTAAGAATAATTTAATAAGTATTAAAGGACGGCGGAAATACTTCTCTGTTATACGCACGATCGACAGTGGGGTTCACACTTACCGCGATGGGCCTCGCGGAATTTCCTTACCATCTCAGGAGACAATTTCCATGACGATTTCAGTCCGTAATATTCATCGGTGTTTGCTGTGGCTTGTTGTGATTATCTTGGGTGGGATCGCGATATCCGTTCCACCTCTCCTGGCTCAGTCCCTTTACGGCTCGATCGTTGGGACCGTGCTTGATAGCTCTGGCGCTATCCTCCCAGGGATCAGCGTCACGGTGGTGAACCTTGGGACGAACGGCCAGCAGAGGGTTGACACCGACGAATACGGCGCGTACCGATTCGTGAACCTCATTCCGGGACTCGTCTGGAGTTCGAAAAGGAGGGTTTCCAGCACCTTGTACGGACCGACGTTGGGGTTACTGTGCAAGCCCAGGTCCGGATCGACGCTGTCCTGCAAGTAGGGCAAACCAGTCAAACGGTCGAAATTACGGCGGAAACGCCCTTGCTTAATACCGAAAGCGCGACGGTAAGCCAGGTAATCGAGAATCAAACTGTTCGGGAAATGCCTCTGAACGGTCGGAACATCATGAACCTGGTGGCGCTTTCACCAGGGGTTGTACCTCAGGCAAGCGCCGCCGGCCTTACCATCGGTAACGGCAATGCAGGCACAGCGACAGTCACTACCGCGTGGGGCAATTACCAGATTGGTGGTGGCATGGCGAACCAGAATTCTTCCCTGTTGGATGGTTCGGCTATAAATCAAGCTTTCGGCAACGCTGTCGCCCTCGTTCCCGCGCAGGACACGATTCAGGAATTCCGAGTGTCGAGCCAAAACGTAGGCGTCGACTCCGGACGCTCTTCA
>QHXD01000802.1 GCA_003223895.1 Acidobacteriota bacterium | reverse complement strand
GCAGCCTGGGCGGCGTTGAAGGGAGCGCCGAACAATATGTGCGGATTCCACAATGGCAGGATTCCGCGACGAATGGATTCCGCCGCGAAGGCGCGATACGGATAAAAGGATGTGACCAGATCCCCGATGTCCGCATACGTTCGCGTCGCGTCGAACTTCGCGCGCCCGAACCATGCGGGGAAGTAATCGATGATGTCCCAGGGAAGCGGGACCCTTCCTGTCAGCACCGGAAAGTAATTCACGCCGACAAGCAGCGCGAATACCAGCCCGGCCGATTGCCAGAAGCCGCGCTCCGATTCGAGAACAGGCCTCAATTTGGATGATCGCCCCACGTTCTCCACCCGTATCTGTAGCGGCGGTCTATGACCGCCGGCGCTTATAGAGCCGGCGGTCATAGACCGCCGCTGCAGCTGCTAGTCGTTCGAGGCGAATCGGTCAACGCCCGCCGAAGATGCGGCGGTGCGGTGGGCAGGTCTCGGCTCCCCGCCATAACGGCGAAGATCCCCTTCGACCATCTCCTCCACAAGGCTGGCGAAGGTGCGCGCGTATTTCCAGCCGAGCGTTTTGGCGGCCTTCGCAGTGTTGCCATGCAGCACGGTGACGTCGGCCGGGCGGAAGAGCGCGGCATCCTGGGCGACATACTCGTCCGGGTCCAACCCGACGTAACCGAACGCAATCTGCAGAAACTCGCGGACGGAATGCGTCTCTCCGCTCGCAATCACGTAATCGTCGGGCTTGTCCTGCTGCAGCATGGTCCACATCGCCACGACGTAGTCCTGGGCGTGTCCCCAGTCGCGCCAGGCGTCCAGGTTCCCAAGGCTCAGCCGCTTCGCGAGGCCAAGCTTGATCCTGGCGACGTGCGACGAAATCTTTCGCGTCACAAACTCATTGCCGCGCCTGGGACTCTCATGGTTGAAAAGAATCCCGTTGGACGCGTGGAGGTTATAGGCTTCACGATAGTTCCGTGTCAGGTGATAGCCCGCTACCTTCGAGATGCCGTAGGCGGAGCGGGGATGCAGCGGTGTCTCTTCGTGCTGGGGCGATGCGGGAGCCTCGCCGAACATCTCACTGGACCCGGCGAAATAGAAGCGGGCGTGAGGACTTACCTCGCGCACACACGACAGCATGTAGTGCGTTCCATTGATGTTCGTGTTGATGGTCGAAAACTCGTCCTCGATGGAATAGCTGACGAAGCTCTGGGCGGCCAGGTGGTAGACCTCATCAGGTTGCACAGCAGTCACGACCTTGTAGAGACTCGGGTAGCTCTCCAGCGATGCGGGATGCAACTTGATTCTTTCGAGGATGTGTCGAATCCGCCAGAGCCGGTGCTCCGGGTCCTCCAGCGCGACTCGGCGGACTATGCCATGGACGTCATAGCCTTTCTCGACCAGGAACTCAGCCAGATAGGAACCATCCTGGCCCGTTATACCCGTAATCAGAGCTTTTCGTGGTTGCACGTTTTACTCCTTCTGCAGATTTGCCGTTGCGTCAGGAATCCATGAGCGCGACAAAGAATACAGCATTCGGAGCCGTTGCGCACCGGGATGGCGAAACAACAGCGCCATCCCGGCTCCTCGCTACCCGTTGGACGTGGCAGCCGTGTTCGCTACCGGTGCTGCGCGCGCCTGGCGGGCGGGCGATTTCCGCAAACTGGACCGTGTTCCGCCAGCCTGCTCGTACACCGCCGAATCAGGACCGTACGCCGCACGGATGCCGCTCAGGAAACGCGTGACGAGGTCGTTCAATTCGCGGACTTTGTCATCACGGTTTGCCTTCACGCCATCCAGTTCGACGCTTTTTTGGGAGTACTGCTTCTCCAGGCTGTCCGCTGCGTCGTGCACTGCAACGAACTGCTGCAGCGAAATGCCTCCCATCGTAAAATCGGGAATCGCTTGCCACACCGATTTGACATCGAGCGCGTCGGCCAGCGTTGTTTTGGTCCTTACCTTCTTAGCCATCTGAATCACCTCCTTTCTTGGCCATTCGATAAGGCACGTGACAACCCAGGGCCGGAGGACAAATGCCGTGACGATTTTTCAATGGGTTACGGGCTTGAAAGGCCGAATGACGCGAGTATTTAAGACCAATTGGTCTTATATCAAGACCATTTGGTCTTAAAACGGAAGGTAGCGAGCGAGTCCCGTCCGGGTAGGGCGATCTTTTGTCCGGGCCTGGATATCTTTTCGCCCACCGCTGCCAAAAGATGTCCATGCCTGGACAAGAGATGTCCGGGTAGGGCGATCTTTTGTCCGGGCCTGGATATCTTTTCGCCCGCCGCTGCCAAAAGATGTCCATGCCTGGACAAGAGATGTCCGGGTAGGGCGATCTTTTGTCCGGGCCTGGATATCTTTTCGCCCGCCGCTGCCAAAAGATGTCCATACCTGGACAAAAGATTTCCGGCTCCGACAAAGACGTCGCGCCTCTGGAAGAGATGTTTCCTGGTGTGACCTACTGAAGGGCACTTGGTGAAAAAACGTAAGTTTGACCTGGCGGAATGAAA
>QHXD01000130.1:9272-12356 GCA_003223895.1 Acidobacteriota bacterium | reverse complement strand
GAGCGCTGCAGGCAGAACTAGAAATCATATGATTCCGGGCGTTAATCTTTCAGGTCTGACGGCAGGTGGCAAGCTCGAACCAAAGGACGTGGCGACGAAAGTTCAGGCCATGTTCCTGGAAGTCATGATGAAGGCCATGGAAGATAGCGTTGGCGCGGAAGATGGGTTGTTCGGTGGAAGTTCAAGCTCGGATATTTATCGAGGGATGTTGAGAGAACAGCTTGCGGGCGCGATTTCAGCACAGATGAAGAGCCCGCTCGAAGCCGTGCTGGATAAAGCCCTCAGCAAGCCGTCCGCAAATCCGGAGCATCTGGCGACTCCGGTTAGTCCGGAGCATCCGGCGACTTCGGCCGGTCCCGAGCTTCCGGTTTCCGGGGTTATCACTTCCCCGGAGGGTTGGCGGCATGACCCGATCAATGGTCATATGCGCTACCATGCTGGAACCGATATCGCGGCGCCCGAAGGGACCCCGATAAAGGCGGTTGCAGATGGGCGCGTTATCGAGAGTGGAACGAAACGAGGCTATGGAAATACGGTCGTCATTCAGGCCGAAGATGGCCGTAAGATGTTGTACGCACACAATAATCAGAACTTCGTCCAGGTTGGTGACTGGGTATCCCGCGGCGATGCCATCGCAGCAGTTGGGGCCACCGGACGAGCCACCGGGCCGCATGTGCATTTTGAAGTAAAGTTTTAGTAACCCCGTGCCGATAAGACGGTGACGGGAGGAAGTGTTAATGATCGATAGAGTCAATATCAGTAACCAGGGCATCGATCGTCCCCAGGCAACACAGGGGAACGAGTTGGTGCGCAATCCAGGGAAGGATCGACAGGTTTCCTCCGGTTCCGATTCCGTCGCGCTGTCATCGAAGGCGAAGGAAATGGACCAGCTCTCCGGGACCATCGAAGAATCCAGGACCGAGCGCTTCAACAAAGTTCAACGGGCTTTAGAATCTGGCACCTATCACGTTTCCGCCAGGGACATTGCCCGGAAGCTGATCGACGCCAATCAGAAATAAGGAAACTAGGGGTCAGACCCCCTAGTTGCCGAGTCTCGGCAGGAGAAAGTCCATGGATGGGCTTGTTGAAGAATTATTGCGCCTGGAAGGCGCCAAACATAAAGCTCTCGTTGAAATCGACGCCGCTTCGTACGATGCCATCGTGCGTGAGCAGATGCGTCTGCTTGCCGTTTCCCGAAAGACCGCCTCTGCGAAGGCCACCGACGTTAACCGTCTTCTGGCCCTGTCCCAGCTCATCACGCTGAACACGCGATTGCTTCAGAACCTTGTATCGACAACTCCGTGGTTTGCCTTTAGTCAAAACGGCTATACCCCTGACGGCCAGGTCGCAGCGCCGGCAGGCTCCCGGGGAGTGGTGCTCGAGGCGTAACGATGTCTACCCTGAACTCCATTCTGAACAGTTCATTGAGTTCGCTAAGGGCGGACCAACTCGCGCTCTCCCTGGCCGCAAACAATATTGCGAATGCCCAAACTCCCGGGTACACGCGGCAACGTTTGGTGACTGCTCCTGCCGTCCTGAATGAAGCTTTTCCCTCGATCGGGACCGGCGTGGACGTGGTGCGCGTTCAAGCGCTACGCGATCAGATGGTAGAAACCCGGCTGCGCGAAGAAACGTCTGCCAAGTCCGGCGGCGACACGCTTACGAAAACACTGAGCGACATTGAGGTCCTTTTTAACGATACAGACGCCACGAGCCCGGGCCTGCTTCAGGCAGTGACAAACTTCTTCAACAGCTTCCAGACGCTGTCGCAGGACCCTGCTTCGATGAATTTTCGTGAAGAAGTAAAGACCAACGCCCAGGCGCTGATCGACACGCTGCACTCAAGGAATAGTGATCTCAAGGCCCTTCAGCATCGCGTGGACCAGGCAATCGCTCCCCAGGTCGATCAACTGAATCAGCTGACCAGTCAGATTGCGGCCGTTTCCGCCGAAATCAAGCGCCAGGAAATCGACGGCCACGCCGCCAACGATCTCCGGGACCGGCGGGGCGAGCTTGTTAAACAGCTTTCGGGAATTGTCGCCGTCCATGAATTGGAATCGGACGGAGATTACCAGCTCACCACGAAGGACAATCGTCTGCTGGTCTTCAACGGAGTTCAGCGGCAACTGGCAGCAAGCGACGTTACCTCGAGCATCGGAGAGGGTTCACTGAAAGCGAACCTGGATCTGCGCGACAACTACATCCCGAAATATCTCAATGCTCTGGATCAGGTCGCATATGAGCTGACTCAGCAGGTGAACTCGGCGCACGCGGCCGGTTACGACCTCGACGGCACTACCGGCAACAACTTCTTTGCTTCGCTCAGCTCCTCCTCGGATGCGTCCAGACTCATCGGCCTCAGCTCCAGCGTGGTCGCGGACACCAGGAATATTGCCGCGAGTTCTCAAAGCACAGGAAACGATAATCAGGTCGCAATGCAGATCGGAAATCTTCTGACGAGCCCGGTTTTCACGGGCGGGTCGATCACCGATCAGTACCGTTCTCTCATTTTTACGGTGGGCTCGGATCTTTCGAATTCCCGTTCCGATCTTAATGAACATGAGTCCATGGTCAGCCAATTGGAAAACCGCCGGCAGGCCTCCAGCGGAGTCAGTGTCGATGAAGAAACGGCATCGATTTTGCAATTCCAGCGATCGTATCAGGCCTCGGCGAGGCTGATTCAGATGGTCGATGAACTTCTTCAAACTACTCTCGGAATCATAGGAGCTTAAGCATGCGGGTCACTGAAGGAATGGGGTACCAGAATCTGTTGCGTGATCTCGAGCGCGTTCAGGAACGGCTGCAAAAGGCACAGGAGCAGATATCGTCGGGGAAGAAGATTTCAGCGCCATCGGACGATCCATCCCTTGCCTCCGATATCGTTCGGATCAACGGAGAAAAGGTCGAGTCGGCGCAATATCAGCGAAACCTGCAGTTCGGCCAATCGAAGCTGGGTCTTACCGACACCGTTCTCGACGGCCTTCAAACTATGGTTGAGCGGGCGATAACTCTTGGGCAGAGCAGCATAAGCAATGCGACTGCCGGTACCTCGGGTGCGATCGAAGTCGACATGCTCCGAGATCA
>QHXD01000130.1:0-9261 GCA_003223895.1 Acidobacteriota bacterium | reverse complement strand
TACATTTTCGGCGGCAGCAAAACGACAACGCCTCCGTACGTCAAAGCTGCGGACTCGAGTGTCTCGTATCAGGGCAACAACACAGCAATGACTGTGCAGGTCGGCCGAGCCGTCACGCTGCAGACGCAGATTCCCGGAAGCGAAATTTTCTCCGGTTCGGTCGATGTCTTCTCGACCTTGTCGAATCTGAGTACGGCAATGAAGAACGGCGACAACAGCGGTATCGATGCCCAGGTTAAAAAGCTGCAACAATTCTCAGACGTCGTGTCCGTAGCCCGCACCAGGGGCGCCGGCTTTGTCAACATGGGTGCCAACGTGGCCACCGAACTGTCGTCCAAGGATCTCGCTCGCGCGAGCGATCTCAAACAGGAACAGGACGCTGATATCGCCCAGGCGATCAGCGAGCTCACGATGAGCCAGACCGCTTTACAAGCCACACTGGCCGCCGGCGCGAAAATCTCACAGATTAGTCTTTTGGATTATCTTAAGTAATTCCCAAGGAGGGGATATGAAAGCAGTACAAGCCTATGATCAAACGACCCAGCTCAAATTGAAGAGCAAGGATGCGATCATTCACTTTGAAGAAGGGTTGATCGGGTTCTCCAGTTTCAAGGATTTCATCCTCATGGAGAACGATAATCTTGCTCCATTCCGGCTGCTGCAGTCGCTGGAGGCGCCCGAGGTTGGATTTCTGGTGCTGGAAGCGACCACGGTCGTCCCGAACTATTACGACCTCGTCCCGGCCAGGGAATGGCAGTCGCTCGGAATGAACGGGGTCACGACCAGACCATTGGCCTTTGTGATCGTGGTGATCGGTTCCACTCCGGCGTCGAGCACCGGGAACTTTCAGGCCCCTCTTCTCGTCAATTACGACAGAATGGTAGGAAAACAGATCATTCTTACCGATTCAGGCTTTTCAGTGCGTCAGCCGCTTGTATAACGCTTGCCCGGTCCCTGGCTTTCCGCTATGATGCGCTCAAGTCATCCTGAAGCCCGTGATCGTAGAATTCCCCCCAGGATGGAAGAGGATCTCTATGCTTGTAGTTACAAGGAAGAAAGACGAGAAGCTGATCATCGGGAACGAGATCGAAATCCAGGTGCTGCGTATCGGGCGGGACAACGTCCGCCTTGGCATCAAGGCTCCCGCGCACATTTCCATTTATAGATACGAAATCTATGAGGCGATCAAGAACGAAAATGTGTCTGCGGTGACGTCGCAGATTCCGGACAAAGACACGCTGGATAAGATTTCCAAGGGAATGAAGGTCGAGTAAAAGCCAGCCGCGAATTCCGCCAATTTACGCAAAATGGGCGCATCAAGAGATCTCTTGATGCGCCCATTTGCGTAATTGGCGTAATTCGCGGCCGGTTTTCACCCCTTCAGGTGAAACCTGGTCGTGGGTTTCTGGTAAGCCTCGGCGTAAAGGTGGAGCATCTTGCCTTCGCGGTCGATTTCCTGCAGCTCTCTTCGAGTTCTTTCCTTGATTTCGTCCAGCCGCGCGTGGGTCTGCTCATCGATCTCGACAATATGATTTGCCATGCTGACGATCTCGTCATTCACAGCCCGCAGTTGACGCATCATGTCGGCCGTTACTGAAGGATCTGTTCGGATTTGAGTAATCCAGGTGCCAAGCGTGGCTTCAATCGCTGTCAACTCGATCATCAGGTCGGCTCTACGCTGGAGCAGCGTATTCACGGCGTCGATGTTCTCGTCGTCCAGCAAGAGCAGCTGTTCTTCGGACAGGCAGATAAAGTCTTCGAGTAGTTCCCGTTCCCTTTCCAGGGCCTTCAGTATTTGTTCGGATTGCATCTTATTCTCCAAATTCTTGACATCTATCCGTGAAACTGTACCCGCTGACTGTTAGCCTGCTGCTGCTGTGCGAGCAGAGTGGTTGGGACTGCGCGTTCCGGTTCCTTATTGGCGAGCCCTTCCCAGCCGGAGAGTAAAGTACTTAGCAGTTTGATTGCCTCTTCGAAAGGCCCAACTTGAAGCTTTGTGGAGCCTTCCATAGCAAGGGAAGTGATGTAAACGTAGAGTCTGTCGAGATCTGCGGCTACAACCCCGCCCCTGTCCCTATCCAGGGTCGATTGGAGGTGTTGGATCACCGCCAGTGCCCGGTCAACGGACTGGCGCTTCTGTTCGATGTTTCTCGATTGTGTGGCGCTGGCAGCCTGCCGTAGAAAGCGTATAGCTCCTTCATATAGAAGGACTACCAGCTTTTCCGGACTGGAAGTTTGGACCGCGGTGTCTTCGTATTGGGCCAAGCGATTTGCGTATGGATTCATTGTCGTCATTCCTTAAAACGTTTGTTTTGATAAATTTTGCAGGGATGTCGTTGCTGAACTCAGCGTGGACATTGCCGCATCGGTGGCAGCATAAAGCTTCAGAAGTGACGCTCTCTTCTGGTCTAGACGAGTCTTTTGGTCGTCAATCTTGTTCTGAAGCCCCTTCAGAGTCGTGTCGACGATCTTCCGGGTATTTTTGATCAACCCGGCAGTTCCGTCCACGTTGGCCAAGGCGTCTTTCAGGCCGTCGAGAGCCCCACCGACGCCAACCGTTCCCTGGAAAAGAGCCTGGAGATCCGCCGGGGACGAATTGATAGCCGTATCCAGCTTCGATTCATCAAGTTTGAGATCGCCTGTCGAGGTCACTGCCAGGCCGATTTCCGCCAGGTAGTGATACCGGCCGCCGTTCTCGTTTTTGGCCAGAAGAGCGTTCTTGGTATCCGTCATCGCCTGGCGCAACACCGGGTCACCGTGCAGTACTCCATTGCTCTGTTGCTGCTGGTTATAGAACTTTCGGAGGCTGTTGTACTGGGTGACGAGCGTCTTGATGTTGTCCTTCAGCGACGAATAGTCGGAGGCGACGGTAACCTTGATGTCGCCGGCCTTCAGCAGATTGAGCGTCACACCTGGAATTGCATCCTTGACGGTGTTCGAAGCGCTCGTAATGCCTAAGCCATTGACAGTAAAGGCTGCATTCTGAGCATTTTGCGCATTGCCGCTGGTCGGACTCTGCCCGACGGCGAAAGCGAGAGCCGTGCCAGTCGAATTCGTCAGGCTGTTATTGATCGTAAAACCATTGCTTAGGCCTGTTTGCCGGCTAGAAATAACCAGTTTATAGCCGGTTCCATCGTTTACGATGGATGCGGATACGCCTGAGTTCTGGCTGTTGATCTGATCTTTAAGCTGCGTCAGCGTCGTCCCCGCGCTGATCGTGATCGCTTGCGTTGTCTGCCCGCCGATTGTAAATGAGATCGACCCGCCGTCCGCGGCGGTGTTTGTAGCAGCCGCGTAGCCGGTGGCGGAGCTCGTGGTCTGGCCTTTGGCCAGGTCTGTAATCGATAAGTCGTACTCGCCGGCAATTCCAGGAGCGCCCGATATAGCCGCGACGGACGTGTCCGAGGACGTGGCAGTAAGAGCGGAAAAGGCATCCAGGCTTGTCAGCGCCGTAGTCGGAGTCTGCAAGTTGGTAATGATTCCGGCCAGAGACGTAAAAGCCGCGTCCTTGTTCTGCGTGTTGACCTGCTGGTTCTGGAGATTCGTCAAGGGCTGGCTCTCCTGAGCCATCACCGCGTTGAGAATGGTGTTCCAGTCGATTCCGTTTGCGCCTGAAAATGTAACTGCGGCCATTTTTATTTCCTAAAGAGAGAAAAAGTGGGGCGGTCCAGGACCGCCCCTTGAGCAGCTACCGGAGCAACGAGAGAACTGAAGATGAGCCCTGGTTAGCCTGCGCCAGTGCAGCAAGACCGCTCTGGTTCAGGATGTTGAACTTCGTCAAGTTCGCTGCTTCCTCGGCAATGTTGGCGTCACGAATACGCGATTCGGAAGCCGCAACGGCTACCGACATCGTCTGTGACAGGGAGCTTATAAACTGCAGCCGGTTCATCGCGGCTCCGATTGTGCCCTGCGCAGTGCCCAGGGTTCCGACCGCGGTCTGAAGTGCCGTGATCGCAGTAGCAGCGCTGGACTGCTGTGTGATGTTCTGAGTGCTGATGCCAAGACCTTGGGCATCCACGGCCGTGCTGACATTGAACGAAACGTAGGTAACGCTCGCCGCCGTTGAGATCTGCGTGTTGCCCACGAAGACCGAACGCGCGCCCAAGCTGGTGCCGCTCGTTTGCAGAGCTACCGATGTGGCCGATCGGGTGATTTCCGAAAGGACCGACTGGAACTCGTTATCCAGCGTGGTGCGGTTTCCAAGGAACGTGTCGGAAGCCGCCTGGGTTGCCAGCGTCAAAGCTCGATCCAGCAGGTTGGAGATGTTGTCCATCGCGCCGTCTTCAATCTGAAGGCGGCTGGTGGCATCGTTCGCGCTGCGGATTCCGGTTTGAAGACCGGCGTTGTCCATCCGAAAGCGGTTCGCAACAGCAAGGCCAGCGGCGTCATCCGCTGAACTGTTGATGCGAAGACCTGAAGTCAGACGTGCCAGGGTGCCCTGAAGACTCATTTGGGTCTTGTTCAACTGGACCTGGCCGTTCAAAGATGCAATGTTGGTGTTAACTGAAAAACTCATTTGGATTTCTCCTCCGTGATTTATTTTTTTGCCGGCCATCCTGGCCAGCGCTTTGTTTAATTTCCGTCCTGGTTCGAGCGGCCTAAATGCACCGCTCAAGGATGGTATCGAGCCCCCCGGGTCCGAACTTTAGGGGAAAAGTGGGGCAAAATCAGGATACCCCCGCCACCCCCGCGCCTTTTGGTCTGCCAGTTGCGTTAACTACAGCGATTTATGGGTATTTCGCTGTGCATGATCGTTAAGAATGAACAAGATTGGGTCGAAGCTGCCGTGCACAGTGTCAGATCCATTGTTAGTGAAGTCATAATTGTGGACACGGGGTCGACGGACGCCACGCTAGACAGAATTCAGGCTCTTGGTGTCAGCCCCCTCAAATTCGAATGGAACGACTCCTTTGCCGAAGCCCGAAATGCCTCCCTGGAGGCCGCAACGCAGCCCTGGATCCTTGTCCTTGACGCCGATGAGCGCATCGCCCCTGGCGACCTCGCCCAGATCGCCCGGGTTACCGAACAGACAGGCGCAGACGGCTATCATCTAATACAGCGCAATTACGTCTTCGGCAACCAGGCTCCAGGCTGGACCCGGAACGCGGGAGATTACGAGGAGGGGAAGTCATACGCGGGCTACGTGGACAATCCTCTGATCCGTCTCTTTCGCAATTCCCCCAATCTTCGGTTCCATGGCGCCGTTCACGAAATCATCGACCCTTCCCGGCTTTCCAGCGATTTGAAGTTCGCATCGATTCCCGTAGTCATGCATCACTACGGAAAAGTGCGAGAGCAGGAATACGTCGCGTCGAAGCAGCACTTCTACCTTGCGCTCGGTCTGAAGAAGATCCAGGAAGACCCCGCCAATTCAAAGGCGTACTTCGATCTCGGCATTCAGTATCAGGAACTCGGACGCCACGCCGAGGCTTGCACATGTTTCGAGCGGACATTCGAGATGACGAAGACGCCGGTCGCGCTTGTATACGGGGCCATATCGGAAAAACGTCTGCGCAATTACGACAGTGCCTCGAAACTTCTAAAGCGAGCGTTGAAGCTTGGATTGGATACGTTCGAGGTGCACCTCGAACTCGGCAATGTATATCTTGCGCAAGACGAATTGTTGTCGGCCGGCAACGAGTATTCCGTTTGTCTGAAAATCAATCCCGAGAGTCCGATAGCAGCGTTCAATCATGGACTGGTTCTGCGAAGAATGGGCGATGCTCGAGCCGCGGAAAACCTCTACCAGCGAGCGCTGCAAATCGATCCCACATTTCGGCAGGCAGCAGTCGAGCTTGCCATGCTGCGTGCGGCTGACAAGCGGTATCCGGAAGCGATTGACTTGCTGAAACCCGTCGTGGAACGCCATCCTGAACTGCGCGATGCCCGGCTCGTGCTCGCGACGACCTACATTCAGGCCAACAACCCGGATGAAGCGCTCAAAGTTTTGGCCGCTTCTTCGAATACGGATGCAGTCGCTCTCTGCCTGCTCGGTGTGGCGCATTTTCAAAAAGAAAATCTCGACGAAGCGCAGAGGCTTCTCGAGGCCGCGCTCCGGCAGGACCGTTCGCTAAAAGATGCCCGCGTTAATCTGGCGCGGATCTACGAACGCAAGGGTGATCACGCCCGTGCCCAGCGATACATGCAATCGGTAACGTTAACCAAATGAATATCGCCATCTACAATCACGGTATAGCTTTCGACGGCAGTTCGCCGTTCAACAAACCCCTGGGCGGCAGCGAGACGAGTATCGTCCACATGGCCCGCGCACTGGTGACTTGCGGGCACATTGTAACGGCCTATGTAAATTGTCCGAATCCCGGCGTTTACGATGGCGTCTTCTATCGGAACTACCACGACTTCTTCAAAGACTATCTGACGATGGCCTGGGAGGCAGTGATCTCGTTCCGGTCGTTCGATCCGTTTCTTCTTGGCCGAGTGGCCCCCCGGACGATCTTCTGGACCGGAGATGCGTTCGATCAGCCGGCTCTGAAGAACTTCGAACACGATTCTCTTCAGGACAACATCGACCTGGTTTTCTGCGTCAGTAACTGGCACCGGCAGACGTTCATCGAAACATTCAAATTGGCGGAAGAGAAGGTCATCGCGACCCGCAACGGCTTTTCCCCGGAGCTGATTCCATCGGGCGCCAGGAAACAATGGAACCGTGCTGCGTATTCCAGCACGCCGTTCCGTGGTCTCGACGTCCTTTTAAAGATTTTTCCGCAGATCCGCCGCAGCGTCCCTGATATTTCGCTCGACGTCTTTAGCAGCATGAAAGTCTATGGCATGACTGACGCCGACGACCGCCGGCAGTTCGGCTCACTCTATGACGCTGCAGCTCAGCCCGGCGTGACCTTGCACGGCAGTGTCGCTCAGCCGGTGTTGCTCAATAATTTGGCAAATACCGGGCTCTTCCTTTATCCCAACACATTCGACGAAACGTCCTGTATGGCTGCCATTGAAGCGCAAGCTGCAGGCTGCGTCGTCGTGACCAGCGCAAAGGCCGGGCTCAACGAGACCGTGGAGCACGGCCAGACGGGCATTCTCCTGAAGGGGAATCCGCAATCCGCAGGCTATCAAAACGAGTTTGTACGAACCGTTTGCGAGCTTCTGCGACGGCCACAGTTCCTGGAAGGCTTTTCCCGGGCCGCAACCGAACGGGCTTTTCAGAAGTACACCTGGGCCTCCATTGCTTCCGAATGGACGGCGATCCTCGAAGGTATGCCGGTGACGGTTGTCCACCCAAGGTGGTCCGGGCCGCTGGGGCTGCTTCAAAGAGGAAACGACTTCCTCAGGAACGGCAATGTACGTGCAGCTAGCCGTGTGCTGACGGCCTTGGACCGGACCCCGTTTATGAGAAACGAGGTCGAAGAATTCAAAGGAAAGTTAAACACATGGATGTGACACTCAATAAACACTCAATCGAAGTTCCTGCCGATGTAGCCACCTGGGGCGAGCTGCTGACTTGGCTCGAAACAGGTTACGTCAAAGCCGGCCAGTGCATTACGCACGTCTATCTGGGCGGCGCGGAAACCCTTAACTATCGTGATGCTTTGACTTGCGATCAAGACCTGGAAACGGCCGGGTCGATTGCGGTGGAGTGTGGAGATTTTGACACCGTTGTCAGCGAATCGATGGAGGAACTGGATCGCGAAGTGAACGCCGCGGTGGTTTTAACCGGCGAAATCGTTCGCCTTCTGGAAAACCGTCAGGAAGAAGAAGCTTATAACCGGCTTGCTCAACTTCTTGACTACATTCGAATCTTCTACGCGGTTTTTTCCGAAGACCTTGGATGGTCCGAAGCGGCCGATGTAGAAATTTCCCGCACGGAATTTTCTACCATTCTTGAACGGGCTTTGATCCAGTTGATCGCCGCCCAGGAGAACCGGATGTGGGTCTCGATCTGTGATGTTCTCGAATACGAGATCACCCCGGTTCTGGAATCCTGGCAGAAGCTGGTCGAGGGGACCCGTGCGCACATCAACTAAGTCCCGAACTTCGAATTTGGAATTTCGAATCGGCATTATCGTTGATGCCGGTCCGAGTCTCGGCTACGGCCACGCCGTGCGATGCCTGAGACTCGCGAACGCTTTGACCGACGCCGCATCGATCGTGTTCTATCCCTTGTCGGAGTCATGCCGCGAGTTCCTGGTCTCGTCCGCAACCAACCCCAAATTCGAAATTCGAGATTCGCAGGCCCAAATCGATTCCCTGCCCCCTCTCGTCATCACCGATCTTCGCGAGTCGCATGGGATCACCGCCGACATCCATCGGCAAGGGTCACGCCATCTCAGTATTCACGACCTCGGCCTCGCACAGTGCCGTTCCAATGTCGCGATCGATGGCAGTATCACGAGGCTCTTCCCTTATCCCGAGGATAAGAAGCGAGCGCTCTTCGCCGGACCGCAATACATGATCACGCGAGAACCGGTCGCGCGGCTAAAGAGTAAAGATACGGTCTTCATCACATTCGGCGGCGGATCAACCGCCAACTTTGCGCAAAAGATTTCAGAAGATGTCCTGGAGCTCGGACTAAGGCCTGTAACCACACGCGGCTTCGTTGGATCGGCGCCGATGAGTGATGAGGAATTCGTCCGAACAATGGCCACATGCCGATTTGCGATTGCCGGGGCGGGAACCACGCTCTATGACCTGCTGGCGTCGCGAGTGCCGACTATTGCGGTCGCTTTTGACCGCCTTCAGCTCCGCACGGCCGACGCTTTCCACGAACAAGGCGCCGTCCTCTGTGCGGGCCTGTTGGAACGTTTGTCACCGAGTGCGCTGAAGGGCCACTGCAGAGAGATGCTTGAAAACAAGCCATTGATTCAACGACTCACCGAAGTCGGACAAAAGCTTGTCGATGGCAAAGGATTGTCACGAGTTGTCGAAATTGTCAGGAGGGAATTATGGCTGACCAGCCGAGAGAAAACCTTTACAGCCTGTTAAACAGCGATCCGAGTCGAATTTACGTGATCGCTGAGGCAGGCCTCAATCACGGAGGTAACAAGGAAAGGGCGCTGGCGCTCGTCCGCGCAGCAAAGTGGACGGGAGCGGATGCCGTGAAATTCCAGACGTTCAAAGCCAATCGTCTGGCATCCACACGGCCGGCGACGTTGGGTCATACCAAGGATCAGCCGAACCTCCAGGAACTGTTCAAGAAGCTGGAGCTGCCTTACGACGCGTTTCGAGCTCTTCACAAGGAAGCGAAGCGTATCGGGATCGAGTTTCTGTCGACGCCGTTCGATGAGGAGAGTGCAG
>QHXD01000129.1 GCA_003223895.1 Acidobacteriota bacterium | reverse complement strand
TGCCGCTGCGTGCATTGGGTGCGGCGCCTGTGTGGCCGCCTGCCCGAACGCCTCGGCTGCTCTCTTCACCGGAGCCAAGATCAGCCATCTCGGCCTGCTCCCACAGGGCCAACCGGAACGCAATCTGCGCGTGTTGAGCATGGTGGCCCGGGTGAAAGAGGAACTGTTCGGCAGTTGCACGAACATCGGGGAGTGCGAAGCCGTGTGCCCCAAGGAAATCAAGCTCGAAGTCATTGCGCGGATGAATCGGGACTACCTGCGGGCAAGCTGGACGGAACGTGGTGATGCCTTGAGGAACGAAGACTAGCCGCCAATTACGCGAATTACGCCAACGTTTGCGTAATTCGCGTAATTGGCGGCTGGTTCCTTTATAATGCTCCCGGTTTTTGAGGAGGTAGCGTGGTACAGAAAGGTGTGAAGATCGAAGCGCCATCCGGAAAGTTGGGCGTGCTTATCCCTGGACTCGGGGCAGTAAGCACGACGTTCATAGCGGGCGTCGAAGCGATAAAGAAGAAGATAGCGCAACCGATAGGCTCCTTGACCCAGCTTGGAACGATCCGGTTGGGCAAGCGAACCGAGCGTCGAGTCCCCAAGATCCACGATTTCGTTCCCCTGGCATCGCTGGACAACCTGGTTTTCGGCGGCTGGGACATTTACGAGGACAACTGCTACCAGAGTGCAGTCAAGGCAGGCGTTCTCGATCGAACGTTGCTCGAGACCGTAAAGCCCACGATCGAAAAAATTAAGCCCTGGCGAGCCGTTTTCAGCCAGGACTACGTCAAAAGATTGCAAGGCCCGAATGTCAAGTCCGGCAAGAACAAGATGGAGCTTGCCGAACAGGTGATGGACGACATCGAGCAGTTCCGTAAAAAGAACAATCTGGCTCGATTAGTCATGGTCTGGTGCGGAAGCACCGAGGTTTATATGAAAGCCGAGGCTGCGCATGGCTCGCTGGCGGCTTTCGAAAAGGCGCTTCGCGCGAATGATCCCTCGATCCCGCCGAGCATGGTTTACGCCTACGCGGCCCTCTGCAAGCGTATTCCTTTCGCGAACGGAGCGCCGAATCTCACGGTGGATATTCCAGCGCTGACCCAACTGGCTCAGGAAAAGGGTGTGCCTATCTGCGGAAAGGATTTCAAGACGGGCCAGACACTGATGAAAACCATCATCGCGCCCGGATTGAAGTCGCGTATGCTGGGCCTGAGTGGATGGTTTTCGACGAACATTCTGGGCAATCGAGACGGCGAGGTACTCGACGATCCGGAGTCGTTCAAGACGAAGGAGGAGAGCAAACTTTCTGTGCTGGATCAGATTCTGCAGCCCGAGCTCTATCCGGATCTTTACAAGGATTTCACGCACAAGGTGCGGATCCACTATTATCCGCCGCGAGGAGACAATAAAGAAGGATGGGACAACATCGACATCTACGGATGGCTCGGTTATCCCATGCAGATCAAAATCAATTTTCTCTGCCGCGACAGTATTCTTGCCGCGCCGCTCGTGCTGGACCTGGTTCTCTTTCTGGACCTTGCACAACGATGCGGAATGCGGGGCATCCAGGAATGGCTGAGTTTTTACTTCAAGAGTCCGATGCATGCCGCCGGCCTCTACCCCGAGCACGACCTGTTCATCCAGTTGATGAAGCTCAAGAACACGCTGCGGTACCTGAAAGGCGAGGACCTGATAACCCATTTGGGAATGGAGTATTACGACTAGGAAATATTCCAAACCCTATAGGTTGCCTGTCTGGTAAAAGTTCGAGTAGAATTCGCCCGTCACCCCAGAGCGAGTTACAACGGGCATTTTGCAGTACGATAAAGATAGAAATCGCGCTTAATTCGAGGTATTTGTTTAGCTCACGATGAGCTGAATCCCCGAATTTGTGAGGAGGTTAACTTTCAATGAGACGAACCGGTTATTTGGGATTGTGCCTCGTGCTGATCCTAGCCATCGCAATTCCGAGCCTGGCGCAACTTCAGGCCGATGATGCCTACCGAGTCTTCTACAACGAGCAAAATCCACAGAAGAAGCTCGAACTCGGAGAGAAGTTCCTGAACGACTTCAAGGATTCGCAATACCGGCCGCCCGTTTTCCAGACGGTGTTGAATCTCTATGTGCAGACCCAGAGTTGGCCCAAGCTCATAGACGCGGTGGACAAATTCCCAACCGCATTTCCGAATGCTGACGCGAAGCTGAAGATCATCGCCTATGACCGTGGGCTCACTGCGGCTCAGCAAGCGGGTAATGTCGACAAGATCCTTGATTATGGTAACAAGCTTCTCGCGGCCGATCCGACGAGCCTGAATGCGCAGTTCATGGTGGCAACAACGATCCCGCTGAAATTGCCGGCGGATGAGAATGGTAAGAAGGCAGCTATGGACAAGGCCCTCGACCTTTCAACGAAGGCTCTGGCCTCTGTGCAGCAAACGTTCAGCCAGCCAAAACCGCCTACTATACCCGAACCACAGTGGAAGGCGCTAAAAGCCGAATACGAAGATCAGCTACACTCCACGATCGCGCTTGTCTACTTCAATCGGAGTGACTTTCCCAAGGCAACCGAGGAATATCAGACGGTCCTGAAAAGTAATCCCAAGGACGGTCCCGCTCACTTCTACATGGGGATGATCTATCGGGCTCAGTCGGCAGCAGCCTCGAAGGAATATCAGACAACCCTGGATGCAGAAAACAATGCGAAACGAGCCCAGCCGGTGGATCAGCCTCTCGTTGACGAACTGGCGGCCAAGCGGCAGGGGCTCGAAGGCGAGATCCGGGAGAAAAGAGACAAGGCCATCGATGAGTTGGCAATCGCAGTGGCCATCGGCGGTCCTGCGGGTCAGCAAGCCCGGCCTGTGCTGGACGCGCTCTACAAGTCGAAGAACAACGATTCTCTGGATGGGCTGGATCAGTTGATCGCCCAGAAGAAGGGGCAGATCGGACAGTAACGCAAAGACAAGAATTAGCCGCGAATTACGCTGATTACGCGAATGGGGCGCAAAAACATTTTTTTGCGCCCCATTCGCGTAATCAGCGTAATTCGCGGCTAATTCTTGTCTTTGTGTTTGAATTTACCCCCGTGCTTTTTCCGGCTCCTCTCTTTTTTCGTGGATCGGTAGGAATCCCCGCTGGGTAAGCTCGATCCCCACTCGATCGAATTCCTCTTTTATCCTGCGCCGCCATTCCCGGCTTACATCCGCTTGCTTGAAGGGCGGTGTCTTCACGATCGAGCGGATCGTGACGCCGCTCTCATCCATCTTTTCCACCCCGAGAATCGTGGGTTGCTCCAGCACGCGATCCGGCCAATCCTGAGCCAGACGTGTTCCGATCCTCTGCAGCACTTCGAAAACCCTGTCGAGATTTTCATTATGCGGCACGGTCACGTCGACAACGGCACGCGCCCATCCCTTCGTCATAACTGTGACGCTATGGATGTTGCCGTTCGGTATCACATGAACCTGTCCTTCCAGGTTTCGAAGGACGGTCGCACGCAGCGTCATCCGCTCGACAACACCGGACATGTCTCCAATCTTGACCCCGTCGCCGACACCGTACTGATCTTCAAAGAGGATGAAGAAACCGGAAATGACGTCCTTCACAAGACTCTGCGCGCCGAATCCAACGGCGAGTCCGACGATGCCCGCGCTTGCGAGAATGGGAGCGATGTCGAAGCCAAGCTCCGAGCTGACGGTCAGCACGATGATTACAAGGAGAATGCCCCGACTCACGCTCCAGATGATGTGTCGCAGTGTTTCCGCCCGCTGCTCCACGCGGGCGACGCCCAGGACATCGCTTGGCGGAATGATCAGGCTCAGCCGCGCCAGCGCCGACTCGATCACCTTGAGAACGAGATATCCGATGATGACGATCCCGGCGATTCGGAGCAGTGGAATGATGAGCGGAGCTTCGATCAGACCGTAGGTTTCGCGTAGGAACTGAGGCATCGTCGAGGTTAGTGTATCATGGGAAAAATTCAGCGAGCGTCAGGGTAGCTAAAACATGGTACGGAAAGACCGGCAGAATCCTTCTCACGTTCTCTCGATCATTCTCGCAGGCGGTGCGGGAAAGAGACTATTCCCCCTCACTCAGGATCGATCGAAGCCGGCTGTCCCGCTTGGGGGAAAGTACCGGCTTATTGATGTGCCCATCAGCAACTGCCTCAATTCCGGACTGAAGAAAATCTTCATCCTGACGCAGTTCAATTCGGCATCGCTGAACCATCACATCACCAACTCCTACCGCTTCGACCCGTTTGCGGAAGGCTTCGCCGAAGTACTGGCTGCTGAACAGACTATGACCAATCCCAATTGGTTCCAGGGCACGGCTGACGCCGTGCGGCAGCATCTGCATCGATTCACCGGCCGGGAAGACGATTATCAGCTCATCCTCTCCGGCGATCAGCTTTACCGCATGAACTATCAGAGGGTCCTGGAGAGCCACTGGAGGCACGGCGCCGACGTGACCATTTGCGTGATTCCCAAGAGCGAAGCCGTCGCGTCAAGCTTCGGGCTGCTGAAGCTTGCATCGGATGGCCGGATCGAACAGTTTCGCGAAAAACCCAAGGGCGATGCGTTGCACGAAATGCGCACGGACACAACACCGCTCGGACTCAGCGCAGAGCAGGCCGCCGAGCGCCCGTATCTTGCATCGATGGGCATCTACCTGTTCAAGCGAAGCGTCCTGATCGATCTGCTGGCTGATGCGTCGATGATCGATTTTGGATACCAGGTCATACCGCGTGCAATTGAGAAATACGATGTGTATGGATTCCTGTTCGACGATTATTGGGAAGATCTCGGAACCGTCGAAGCGTTTTACAAAGCCAACATCGACCTCACGAGCAGCGACCCTCACTTCGATTTTCACGACATGACGGCGCCGATCTACACCCGGACGCGGTTTCTGCCTTCTTCTCGCATCGAGCGATGCGAAATCCGGGATTCTGTGATTTCCGAAGGCTCCGTCCTGAAAGGCGCGCGCATTGTCAATTCGATCGTTGGAATCCGAAGTCTGATCGGGGAAGAGGTTGTGCTGGAACGCGTGATGATCATGGGCGCCGACTATTACGAAGACGGCGATGACTACGAATACAATCGTCAAATGGGCATTCCGAACATCGGCATCGGAAAGGGATCCATCATCCGCAAGGCCATCATCGACAAGAATGCCCACCTCGGCACCGGCGTACGGATTATCAATGAAGACCGGGTGCAGAATTTCGATGGGGCGGGATACTACATCCGCGATGGAATCGTGATCGTGCCCAAGAATGGCGTGTTACTCGACGGAACCGTGATTTGAACGCGGGCTGAAGCCCGCGACTACGGGGTTTCCGCAGGATTCGTCGCGTGACACGTGAGGCACGTGACCGGCCCTTTCAACTTCGCCTTCGCGCCGAATTCGTCGCTGTTCAGGCGAGCCACCCACTTTTTCATCAGGCCGACCATGAATTCCTTGTCCTTCTCCAGGTCGTCATTGAACGGGGTGCGCATCTTCGGAATCTTCGCGAAATCAATCTGGCCCGAGACGTGACAGTCCGTACACCAGACGCGGCCGTTCACGGGATCTTTGAGTGGCGATTGCCATTTCGGATTGGGATTCTTGTTCTTCGGCGTGCTGTAAAGCGCTTCGACCCACATGTGCATGAAGAAGGCCTTGGCGAAGGGTGGAACCTTCTTTTCACCCGAGTCACCCACAGCCTGCGCAAGGGGCCGTTCGTTCGGATTAACCACCGGGCTCGGCGAATCTTCCAGCCGCTCATTGCCACTGGCAACTTCCAGATTTTGATTACAGCCGCTCGCGAGGAGGACCAGGCTGATCAGAGCGATAAAACTCATTTTCATAATTAACGGCCTTTGAACTGGGGTTTTCTCTTTTCGACGAATGCAGTGACGCCTTCGAGAAAATCTTCACTATAAAAACATTCGAGCTGCACCTGGCTCTCTCGCGCAAACGCAGTCTCCAGATCGGAACTCACGCTTCGATATATCGATTCTTTCGCGAGCCGCAGAACTCCTGGCGGATTCTTTGCTATCTTTCCCGCCAGGTCCATCACCGAAGGTATCAATTGGTCGTGAGGAACCACGCGGTTGACCAGACCTATTTTCTCTGCTTCCAGGGCTGAAATCATGGTTCCTGTAAAAACCAGCTCGCAGGCCCTGGCGCTGCCGACGAGTTTCGGGAGAAACCAGCTTCCACCCCAGTCCGGGTGAAGGCCGACGAGAGCGAAACTCGCACCGAATGTTGCCAGATCGGACGCGATTCGAATGTCGCAGCCGAGCGCAAAGCTGAAGCCGGCGCCGGCACAAGGTCCATTCACTGCTGCGATCACGGGTTTCGCGAAAGCGCGCAACGAGCGCGTGATTTTCTGGCCCGTCGCGAGTACGGAACGAAACTTCTCTTCGTCCTTGTTTTCGCGAACCTGCTTCAGATGATCGATATCACCTCCCGCCGAAAACCCGCGGCCTTCGCCGGTCACGACTACAGCACGGATTCGATCGTCCCCCGCAATAACATCGAGCGCGCTCAGAATCTCTTCACGCATCGAACCACCGAATGCATTGAGCTTCTCGGGCCGGTTGAGCCTGATTGTCGCAATGGGACCCTCGGTCTCTAAAATGATGCACTGGTACATAACGGCCGTATCAACACCCGGGGGCGTGACTAACCTTCATCTCTTTCAACTGCTTGTTCTGAATTTTCACCGCGAGCTCGAGGACGGATTCCACAGCCTTGCGCGCCTGAGCTTGAAGCTCAGCCGTGGTGGCGTACTTCGCCAGAACTTTGCGGCCCAGGTTTACGTGCCATTCTTCGTCAGGCTGGATTTGCTCGCGGTACATGTCGGCGGTCTCACGATCACCGACCGCTTCGCAGAAATCGATGAATTGCTGGTTCTTCTTTAGCGCCAGCGCCTCACGGGCAAACTGAGCGGCGCCGATGCGCTCGACGGTCGTTTTGAAACCCGAGAGCAGCTGAAACATCGGACCGTAGCCTTCGGCGACCGGGTTGAAGCCGCTCAAGTCGGCACCCATGTTCGCGAGGCGCTTTTCGATCAGCTTGTAATGTTTCGCTTCGTCGCCCGCCTGGCGTGCCAGCGCGAGCTTTACCTCGATTTCGGGTGTCGTCGGCATCCAAACAGCCGCCAGTTCACTCGCTTCAAGCTCGTTCTTCAAAGCCATTTTCAAACGGCGAACGATCTCGGAGCGGTCCGTGGTCTGAATATCGGTGTCCTTCAAAAGGTCCAGACTGGATAGCCGACTGAACACGTAGGTTTCAAGTTCCTGAACGAATTCACTCATAGGACATGGATTATAGCCTGAGAACGCGGGCTAAAGCCCGCGACTACATTCGGGCGGATGTTGATCCCAATGTAGTCGTGGGCTTTAGCCCGCGTTATCCAACGGCCATAGACCGCCGCTACAGAAAGTGCTATGTTTCCCCCGATGTCGATATCGAGGAGACAATTCTTCAGGCGTTTCTGGAGTCCAACGGAAAAGTCCAGTGCCCAGAGGCAAGCTCGTTACGAGATCATGGAGACCTACGTCCGGACACATCTTCTCCCCTACGATTTCTCGTTGACCGCCGAGCAGGAGGCTGACCTGTTCGCCGAAGTTCGTACGATCCTCCAGGGGGCGACGGACGATGAACTTTTCTCCGTCGTCATTCGCCACATGATGGAAGAGCTTGTAGACGTCAAGGTCCAACCGTGGCGCGAAGAGAACCGCCTGAAAAATCAACTGGAGCGCGTAAAGGAGATTCGCGACGCCGCCGTCGATTATGTCGGCACGTTTCTTGGCGTACAGGCCAGCCCGTCCACGCTGGAGCAACTCAGGCAGGCGGTCGGAATCAACGATCCGCAGGCACTCGAAGCCGAACTCAGGAGGCGGGTCGCCGAATGGATCATCGGCGTCGAGGATGATCAGTTGCTTCAGTACGACGTATTCACCGTGAAGGACCTGGTTTTTGCACAGCTCCGCTCATGGTGCTAAAATTGATCGTTTATGCAGGCCCCATTGCGGCTGTTTTAGGAGCCCTAGCAAGATGCATTCCTCGAATCTCAAAAAGTATCGGGATATTCTGGAAAAAAAGAAGGAGGAACTTCTCGCAGCAACACCGGCGCGGACGCCGGCCACCGAACCCGGCTCAAAGAGCGGCGACTGGATTGATCAATCCAGCCAGGAAAATGACCTTCACGTTCGTCTTGCCTTAAAGCAAACCGACTCTAAACTTCTCAGAGCTATAGAAGAAGCCATCCATCGTATCGATCAGGGGACCTACGGCATCTGCATGGATTGCGAGAACGAGATTGCCCCGGCACGGCTCGAGGCTGTGCCGTGGACCCGCGTCTGCATCAACTGTAAGGAAAAGCAGCAGAGCTGACGGACTTACTGGCGGACAAACAGCCTGGAATTGAGCATCTCCATCTGCGCGAGCTTCTTTCGAAGTTCGGCGATATCCAGGTCCGTGACGTTGAAGAACTGAAACGCCAGGAACTGCGTATCGGTTCGAACGAGCGTTCCCTCCACATGGAACATCTCGCCACGGCTCTGGAAATAAAGCTTGTACGGTCCTCCGATCTCAATCCAGGCCGATGGGTCGTCCGTGTACATCATGACTCCACCGCGGCTCAGATCCACCAGCTTGGCTGCAAAATGTTTTCCGTTGTTCATGCTGATAAGGACCGCGTCCTCTTCAGGAACCAACGAAGAAATCCTCGGAAACTTACGTTTTTCGTTCACTGTACAACCTCCGTATTGGCCAATCTTTCGAGCGCATCCAGTGCAGCGGTCATGTGCGGCGCTGCTGCAATGTCTCGTGCGATATTCAAACTCTCCTCATAGAGGGCTCGCGCGCTCTCGCAATTCTGTTTGGTGATCATGAGGTCACCAAGGCTCTGCAGACATTCGACGATGCCCACTTTTTCTCCCAATCCGCGGAATAGCGCGAGGCTCTCTTCGAAGAACGTGTGGGCATCGCCGACACGTCCGTACGAGCAGGACAAATTTCCCAATACGCGCAGGGCCGCGGCAACTCCAAGCTGGTCCCCGATGTTTCTGAAAATCTGCAGGGATTCCCGTGCGTTTCGCTCCGCCTCCGCGTGATCGCCCTTCGCCCCCTTGACTCCCGCAAGATTGTGCAGGCAGGTGGCGACCGCCCCATCCTGGCCGAGCTTGCGGAACAACGCCAGGGCCTCTTCAAAGAGCGGCCTGGCTTTTTCGCAGGAGCGCTGATTCTTGTGCAACATTCCGAGATTGTTCAATGTGACGGCGATACCGCGCTCGTCGCCCAGTTCCCGGCGGATTTCGAGGCTTTGCCCATAATGCTTCAAAGCATCGTCATACCGACCCAGCGGAGTGGCCAGATTGCCGCAGCTGTTGAACGCCTTCGATCGCTCGGCAGCAAGTGGAAGCGCGACACTGGATCCAGTGACGCGCAGCAGGCAGGTCAAACCCTCTT
>QHXD01000807.1:4193-4680 GCA_003223895.1 Acidobacteriota bacterium | reverse complement strand
ATGTTCGACTGTGCAGCGACACATAGTTTATCGAGGTCAGAGTACATGCATTCGATGTTTATTGTCCTATTGCGGGAAATCGAGTAACTTCGTGCCCAATATCCGAAAGATCCGAGGAGGAAAAAACCATGTTCAGGCATTGGGGTCTGAAGGTAGTCGTGGTATTGGCTGCGACGGTTCTCTGCACCCAACTGATGTGGGCACAAAATGCCGGCGCCCTGCAGGGTGTGATCAAGAATTCATCCGGGACGCCCGTCTCCGGCGCCTTCGTGAAGTTAAGGAACGCGGAAAGACGTCTGACCTTTATGTTCATTAGCCAGGCTCAAGGCCGTTACACGGCGAGTAATCTCCCGGCGGGGAAGTATGTCGTGCAAGCCGTCGGGGGCGACATGCAGAGCGAGATGTCCTCGCCAGTGGACGTGGCGGCGGGCCGGCCGGTAACCGTGGATCTTTCATTGACGGCGCAACGCGCGCCGTCGCTGCCAGG
>QHXD01000807.1:0-4140 GCA_003223895.1 Acidobacteriota bacterium | reverse complement strand
CGGCAAGCAGATCGTCCTGACAAAGTGCAGTGCCTGTCATGGCGCCCAACAGGTCGCCAGCGCTCGGCAGGATCGCGCTCGTTGGGAAAGAACCATCGCGGACATGCGCCTTTACATCCAGGGCTCGAACCTGGCCAAAGATCTGAGCGATGAAGAAGCGAAGGTCCTGCTGGACTACCTGGCAACGAATATGTCCGCCAGAGGCGGCCAGGAGAAGGCGAAGCCGGATCCGAATAGCCGTCTGCCCAGAACGCTCATGACAGGCGATCAATTGAAGTACAAGGTGGTGGAGTTCCTGCTCCCGAAGCCCGAAGTGGAACCGCACGAAATCGCCGTGGACGCTCAAGGGAATGCCTGGATCACACAGCGCACCGGCGGCAAGCTCGGAAGGTTGGATGTCAAGACACTCGAGTACCAGGAATTTGATCCGCCCCCGGCCGCGTCGAAAACCATTCGTCTGAACGGCATTGTGAGCGCTCCCGGCGGCGGCCAGCTTTGGTTTCTGGATGGCGGTCCGAATCGCCGATGGTTCAACTACGATATCAAGACCGCTCAGTTCGCTACGTACACTCTGCCGAAACTCAAGAGCGGCAATGCAAGCGGCAACACCATGCGCGTCCACCCGAATGGAACCGTGTGGCTCAATTCCATCGCTGCCAACCAGGTGATCCGGTTGAATCCCACAACGGAGCAGTTCAGCGTGTTCGACGTTCCCTCCGGTGTCAAGGCGGGACGGACTGCAAACCCCTACGGAATGGCGATCGATGGCTCCGGCAAAATCTGGTTTGTCGAGAATGCAATGAACCAGATGGGCCGGATCGATCCGGTCACGGGAAAGATCGATGAGTTCGAAGTGCCGGTGAAAAATGCCGTCCCGCGCAAGGCAGGCATGGATTCGGAAGGCAACGTCTGGGTCGGTCTGCATGGCGCTGGCATACTCATGAAGATCGATTACAAGACCACGAAGATGACGCTCTTTACGCCTCCGACCGAAGATGCCGGCGTCTACTCGGTGCAGGGAGACCCGAAGAGCAAATTGGTCTGGTTCAGCGAACAGCATGTGGACAAGATTGCCCGGTTCGATCCCCAGACCGGAACGTTTACGGAGTTTCCGCTGCCGAACGCGGAGTCGGATCACAGAAGGATTGACATCGACCCGAACCAACCCAACCGCATCTGGTGGACCGGGAATACCTCGGGCCGCATCGGTTACATAGAGCTGCTGGGTGGAAACTAGACTTCAACCAAAGGAGGGCGATCATGAAAAGAATCTGGCTCTGTGCGACGCTACTCGGTTTCTGGGCCGCGCCGGGATGGACCCAAACGACGGAGGAACTGGTCAACGACGGCAAGAACACGGAAAACGTCATGACCCAAAGCCTGGGCTACGACCGGAAGAGCTACAGTCCGCTCAAGCAAATCACGAAAGGTAATGTCAAGCGCCTGGTGCCGATCTGGAACTCGAGCCTCATGAATGACCAGGGTGAACTGGCAGCGCCAACGATTTACAACGGCGTCATGTATGTGATCAACGGCAAGTGGACCTTCGCGATCGACGTTGAAACCGGCAGGCAGATCTGGCGTACACAAGTCGAACTCGAACAGGGCATCGTGCGTACCGCTTTCCATAGAGGAGCGCCAGCGATCTATAACGGCAAACTGTTTCGAGTGACGATCGATAACCACCTCCTCGCGCTCGACATGAAAACCGGCAAACAGCTTTGGAACCAGAAATTCGCCGACGCAAAGGAGGGCTACTACGCCACCGGGGCGCCGATCGTTGCCAACGGCGTATTGATTTCCGGAGTTGCCGGTGGAGAGTCCACCACGCGCGGGTTCCTCGACGGCTGGGATCCTGACACCGGTAAGAAATTGTGGCGCCGATACACCATCCCGGCACCCGGCGAGCCCGGCTCCGAGACGTGGCCCAGAAACAGCGACGCCTGGACGCAGGGCGGAGGGCCGACATGGCGCTCCGGTTCCTACGATCCCCAGCTTGATCTCGTCTACTGGGGAACGGGCAACGCGGAGCCGTACGATCCCAAGCCTCGGGAAGGTCTGGATAGTTTGTTCACGAACAGCGTGCTCGCGATCCGGCCGAAAACCGGTGAGGTTGTTTGTTATTTTCAATACACGCCCAACGACGTCTACGACGTGGACGCCACCGACGAGAATGTTCTTGCGGATATCCAGGTTGCCGGCCAGCCTCGGAAAGTGATGATTCAGACCAATAAGAACGGCTTCATGTATGTGCTGGACCGCACGAACTGCAAATTGATAGCCGCGCACCCTTTTGTCAAAGTCAATTGGGCCACGCATATCGACATGGCCACCGGCCGGCCTGTGTTAACCGACGTATCGAAACGCTTTGCTGCCGGCGAGGAGGTCGAAATCTGGCCGTCGCGCGGCACATCCGAACACCGGCCTCATCTGCGCCAGCGCGGGGAACGTGCCGCGTCTACAAAAGCTCGCGCCGCCGAGGCCAACAGTAATTGGCGGACCCTCTACGGGCGTCACCGCCAGGCAACCGGAGGCCAGGCCAGGTGATGTCTTCGGTCACTATGTGGCGATGAATCCACTGACCGGCGAGAAGAAATGGGAGATCCCGTTGACCGATCTGCCGAGTTCCTCCGGCATGCTGGCGACCGGCGGCGGGCTTTTATTCACCGGCAAATTGACGGGTGAGTTCGTTGCGCTCGACGAGGACACAGGCAAAACGCTCTGGCAGTTCCAGACGGGCTCGAGCATTAATTCAACGGCGATCACGTACACCCACAAAGGTCGCCAATACGTCACCATTGCGTCCGGACTTGGCGGCACTCTTGCCACTCGCTATGCGGCCGGAAAAATGCCGACCGGCGGCTCGGTCTGGACGTTCGCCCTGATGCCCCAATGACTGTAGCGGCGGTCTATTATGACCGCCGCTACAGCACCGCCACATCCGTTAGAATACTACTGAGATGGAACGCGTCATTTATATCCCACCCGATGGCCCTCCACAGGGTCCCGGACCCAGCAGCGAAATCTACGGAATCATGGGTGAAGCGAACATCTTCAGGATGATGTCGGATTTTTACAAGGAACTGGAGAAGTCGGAGATCCGGCCGCTTTTCCCATCCAACATGGAAGAAGCGTCGAAAAAATCAGCCGCGTTCTTCGTGACCATTTTGGGCGGACCGCCCCTCTACGCTCAAATGTACGGCCCGCCCCGGATGCGGGCGCGGCATCTTCCCTTTGAGATCGACAAGCGGGCGCGCCAGGTTTGGCTCGCCTGTTTCGAGAAAACACTCGAAGGCGCCGATGTGAAATACCAATTCCCGCCGCAGCACCTCGAAGGCTTCAAGGATTTCCTCAAGGGCTTCTCCGCCTGGATGGTCAACAAGGCCTGACAATCGTGAAGAAAGACGATTTGACGGCCGACGATTACAGTGCGCTGGCGGAATTTCGATTCCAGATCCGCAGGTTTCTGCATTTCAGCGAGGAAGCCGCCCGCGCCAACGGCATCAATCCGCAGCACCATCAACTACTGCTCGCCATAAAAGGCCTGCCGGAAAATGTTCAGCCGACTGTCACGGAGATTGCCGGCCGGTTACACATTCGCCACCACACAGCCGTCGAGCTGACCGATCGTCTCACGGACCGCGGCCTCATCCGAAAACGCCAGGATCGGCTGGACCGCCGCCGTGTATTGTTGCAAATTACGGCTCGTGGCGAGGAGATGCTTCGAAGGTTGTCCTTGATCCATCGAGCTCAGTTGGAATCTGTGGGCAAAGATCTCATCCGGGCGCTTCAGAAACTCTTAAGAGATAACGATCTCAAACGAACTCGGACTTGACCAGCTGCGGAAAAATCCAACTGTCACGGTGTTTTAGCGCAGCGGAAGCCGACGACGTCGGTTCGATGAGTCGGCGTGAGGAAATTGCGGAAATACACTCCGTACACTCGCGGCTCGACTTCGTCACCGGTTTCGATCAAATCCGCCCAACTGGAGCCGCGAATGACGCGATACATGCCTTTTTGGGGGCCGGTCGGATTCGCTTCCGGGCTCACAGCGTAGTAGCCGCGGTCGTACCAGTCGTTCACCCATTCAGCGACGTTGCCAATCACATCGTATAGTCCGAACCCATTTGCCGGGAAGGA
>QHXD01000128.1 GCA_003223895.1 Acidobacteriota bacterium | reverse complement strand
CTGGATGAGGCTGCCATGCAGGTTCAGTTCGTCGGCTGACCTCGACGACAGTGCCCCGATCACATCGTTGTCGCCCGAAAAAAAAATCTGGTCGAGCTGTGCCTGTGGGTAGTTCTGCCGAAAGTACATTGTCGAACGCTTCAGCTCGCTTGTAATTCTTTCCACCTGATCGCTTTGCTGAGTGTCGCCGTAATCGAAACGAACTTCGCGCGAAAGGAGCAGGACTCCATCCTGTACAAAGAGGATGTGAACGAGATCTCCGGCGAAATGAACTACGGTCCGTACGGCGTCTTTTTTCCAGGCGGTGACCTGACGCAAAAGGTTTAGAACAGCTTCGGGTACCGTCGTCACCTGCAGGAGCTTCAGGCGGGTTTGGGAAAAGAACTGTTGTGCGGCGTCCACCATCGGCCGTTCGGCGGTAACGAGCAGGATCTGGTTCTTTTTTATCCCCAGTGAGGACGTCGTAAGACCAGATCATCTCCGCGATGCCTGCGGGGGCGAGTTTCTTCGATTCGCGCTGCATGACGAAGTGCATCTCACGCGTGGAAAGAGGAGGCAGTGTAAGTAATCGATGCTCGACGTTGCCGCTGCTTGCGACTAGTGCTTCTTTGGCTTCAAAACCGCGGACCTGAAGCGTGTGATTGAACTGTTCGGCGCGCCGCTGCGGATCGACCCTGCGGTTGTCGATGACGGCGAAATTGAATATTCTCAGCCGCCGGCCGAGACCCACTTCCACGATCTTGATCCGGTCGTCAGCGTATTCAATCCCAAGGATGCGGTTCGCCATTCTTTAGTTCATCCCCGTTTGCCGATCGCACCCATCATCTGGTAGAGCGGCATGTAGATTGCGAGAGCCACGGTCAATACAATCAGGGCGAGAAAGATATAAAGCACGGGCTCCATGATGGCGAAAACCCGCTTGATCGTTGTAGGAATCCCCTTGTCGTAATAGCGGCAAGCCTTGTCCAGCGAAGTCGACAGCTGGCCGCTCGACTCGCCGATATGGAAGACGCGAATCACCATCGGCGGGAACCTTCCCGTTGCCGACAATGCTGCTGAAAGCGAGTTTCCAGCCCGCACCTCGTTGCGTACCAGGCGAGTGGCTTCGGCCAGAACTGCATTTCCGACGACTGCTTCCACGATGGTCAGCGTTTGAGAAATGTCGACGCCGGCGCTGAAGAGAATCTGGAAGAAGTGACAGAATCGGGACAGGGCAATGTCTCGCGTGAGCATTCCAACGACTGGAACCTTTAACTTGAAGGCGTCGAATTTCGCGCGGCCGCCTGGCGTTCGTATCCACATCCAGAAACCGACAACTGCGGTAATGATCCCGGCCAGCAACACCCACCAATAAAGGCGGAAGTAAGTGCTCAGGGCAAACAGGATTTTGGTCGGCAGCGGAATCGGGCCTTTTGACTGATTCAATACGGTTGCGAATTGCGGGAAAACGACGGTCGCCAGCAGAATTGCCAGACCGAAAATGGCGGTCAATACCATTGCCGGATAAATCGTGGCCTGCACGACGTCGCGGCGCAGGTCGGCTTTCCATTCCAGAAACACGGCAAGATCGCCGAGCACGCGATCCAGATTTCCTGAGGTTTCACCCGCACGCACAATGCTGGTGTAGAGCGAGTCGAACACTTTCGGATGGCGTTCGAATGCCGCCGACAGACTCGAACCCGCATTGATGCTGACGAGAACATCCTCGATGACGTACTGCAGCTTCGAATGCTCCGAGGCGTCAGCCAGATCCTGCAGGCCGTCGGTGATTGGAATACCGGCGGAGAGGATCGTCGAGAGATCCAGGGTGAAGTTTAGAAGGTCGCGCGCCCGGATTCGTCCGCGCGCTCCCGTTGTGGTCTTCTTCGTGGCCGGGCCGGCCTCGACCAGGAAGAGGTTTTGAAGGTCGAGCTGGTTCGCCAGGGAATCCTCGTCGTCGGCTTCCATGACGCCCGTCACGGTCCTGCCCGCCTCATCCTTGGCTTTGTATTGAAATTCCATAACTGCGTCCTTGCGCCTAAACTACTCGCGCTACTTCTTCGAGCGTCGTCACTCCGTTGATTGCTTTTTGCACGCCGTCTTCAAGCATGGTCTGCATGCCCTCTTCACGGGCAATTTCACGGATCAAGCTGGCATCGGCCCTTTCCATGATGGCTTTCTGGATGCGCGGCGAAAGGAGCATGATTTCAGAAATAACCGTCCTTCCACGATATCCGGTGGCTTCACAGTTTTTGCACCCCTGGCCCGCGTAAAACTTGTTGTCCGGAACATTCAGCCTTAGCGCCAGTTCCGGGTTCGGCGGCACCTCCTGCTTGCAATACTTGCAAATCAGGCGCACCAGCCGCTGCGCTACGACCCCCACCAGCGACGAAGCAGCCAGAAACGGTTCGACGCCCATGTCCAGAAGCCGTGGAATCGTGGCAGCGGCATCGTTCGTATGCAATGTGCTGAAGACCAGCAGGCCGGTCAGCGCCGCACGAATCGCAGTATCGATCGTTTCTTCGTCGCGCATCTCACCGACCAGAATGATGTCGGGATCCTGGCGGAGAATTGCGCGAAGCCCGGCCGCATATGTCAAACCTGCCCTGACGTTGATCTGGGATTGTCGAATCAGCGGCAGTTCGTATTCCACCGGGTCTTCAAGAGTGATGATTTTCCGTTCCGGCGTGCTGATCCTCATGAGAGCCGCATAGAGGGTCGTCGTTTTGCCGGATCCCGTAGGGCCGGTAACAAGACAGATGCCGTTCGGCCGGCTGATCGCCTGCGTGAAGCGCGACAAATTTCTCTCCGAGAATCCGAGACTCTCCAGACCGATGACGAGTTGTTCCTTGTTCAAAAGACGCAGAACAACGTTCTCGCCATGGATCGTAGGAAATGTGGCCACACGAATATCGATGGGTTTTCCGTAGACCGAAACCGTCGCTTTGCCGTCCTGTGGCAGGCGGGATTCGGAAATGTTCAGGTTTCCCATGATCTTGATGCGGGAGTTGATCGCTCGTTCCAGCTTCTTTGGAATGTACGGGCCCTGTTTCAGAACTCCGTCGATGCGATAGCGCACGCGGACCAGATTCTTTTCCGGTTCAAAGTGAATGTCGGTGGCGCGCTCGGAGACGCCGGTGAGGATGAGGAGATCGATCAGCTTGATTACCGGAGCGACCAGGCCCAGATCCTCGCGTCCTTCGGAGGCGCCTTTGGCTTCGGTTTGCTTGACGGCGTCTTCGATCAGGTCCTCGAGGTTGCCGACCTCGCGAATGGCGCCGTAATACTTGTCAATCGTAGTCAGGATGTCGAATTCAGTCGATGAAACGACCTTTACATAGCGCCGTGTCTGCTGTTGAACGCGATCGATCGTGCCGACGTCGAGGGGATCGGCCATCGCCACCGTAACTGAATTGTTCTCAACAGCGATCGGAAAGACCTTGTATTTGCGGGCTACCGCTTCCGGCAGTAAGCTCACGACATTCGGATCAATCGACATGGTCCGGACGTTGACGTATTGGATGCCGGCGGCTTCGGCAAGAACCTTCGCGAGATCGTCTTCGGTTATCAGATTCAATTGCCGCAGAATATTGCCCAGGCGGTCGCCTGTACGCTTTTGCTCTTTAAGGGCAAAGTCCAACTGGTCCGAAGAAATCAAACCGGCACTGATGAGACGATCTCCGATCCTATCAACCTTCATCGAAGGAGACACCTGTACGCTCTAGCCGAGGCCTGTGACGGGTGGGGCCGAAGGATATTCCGAATGCTGCACCAATATAGTGGCACAAGTCCAAGGCTGTCAAAATGATAATGCGGGGACGGATGTTGGAGTAAACACAAAGACACAAAGGGCACAAAGACACAAAGAAGGCCGCCTTAAAACAATCATTTTGATGGCGGCCTTCTTTGTGTCTTTGTGTCTTTGTGCCCTTTGTGTCTTTGTGTTTATCTCCCGAAGGCACGGGCGCAGTTTTTGGAGGATCGCTTGGATGTGTAAAGCGCCTGATCCGCTTCAGCGACAAGAGTTTCGAAATGGCTTCCGCGATGGTACTCCGAACATCCGATACTCACCGTGACCGGGCCGGTGTAACCGAGCCCGGTGAGGATTTCGGAACTCCCCACCTTTTGGAGAATTTTTTCGGCAACGTGCATGGCGCCTTCAAGAGTGGTGCCGGGCAAGACCACACCGAACTCATCTCCACCGCACCGGAAGACAAAGTCTGTATTTCGCACGATGTGTTCGAGGATTTTTGCGACCTGCGTCAATACTTTGTTGCCGACAACGTGGCCGAAAGTGTCGTTGACGATCTTGAAGCTATCGACATCGAGCATCAGCAGTGACAAGGGCGTGGTATAGCGGTCGGCCCGCGACGTCTCTCGTGCCAGCACTTCATGGAAAAACCGCGTATTGTAGACGCCGGTCAACGAATCGGTGATGGCGGAGCGCTGCAATTCCGCGAAGAGGGCCGCGTTCTCCAGCGCAATTGCGGTGAAATCCGCCAGTGCCATCGCGGTATTGATATCCTCGTCAGTGAACACTTGCGCTTCGCTTGCGACCGAGACAAAAACGCCAAGAACAGTCTCTTTTGTCTGAATTGGAACGGCGAGCAACGATACGACTGCGTACTTGTCGATCATCGCGCGAACCTCGCTGCTCAGGTTGAACTGCTGCAAGTTCGGAATGATCAGAGGTTGCCGGCGTTGAAGCACCTGGGCGAAACGCTCTGCGTTGAATATGTCTCCGCCGAGATTGACACCGGCGATGAGCATTTTCACGAGCCGCTCGCGGTCCTTCGAAAACGCTGCTTCAAGCTTGAGCTGACCGGCATCCGCGGCCATCAGGATGAAGGCCGTATCGCCAAGGAGCCCGGTGGACTTCGAGACCACCCGCTCCAGAAGGTCGTCCATCTTCATCGAAGATGAAAAAAGCCGGATCAGTTCGCTCAGTAATTCGGCCCGGTGTACCTGCTCTTCGAGCTTGTTGAGGAGGCGCCGGTAGAGGATACCGGTGTTTTTCTCCTCCGAGGTGATGATGACCGTGTCCGATTCCTTTATGTCGGGAAGGTTCGCTTCGCTGTGAGCCGTGACAATGGTGTCAGCGATTCTTTCCTCGATTACTTCCCTTAATTCCTTACACTGCTGGGAGTCCGTCCCCAAAATAAAGATGGTGTGCGCCATTACTACTTCTTATAGCTAAACTCGGAGCCGAGAGTTTAAGGAAAAAGCACCGAAAGGACCAACGAAAAAAGCTGTAAATTTCAGAATCGCAGACTTCCCATATTCAAATTAAAACACACATCGATGACTGAAGTAACCCTTGATTCCGTTGGACTTCGCTTCGGCAGCTACAGCGCCCTGCAGGACCTTTCCTTCGAGGTCCCGCGCGGGCAGTTTGCGGCTATCGTCGGGCCCACAGGTTGCGGTAAATCGTCTGTCCTGAACCTCATAGGGGGACTGCTCAAACCCTCGGCCGGCAAGGTATTCAGCGCTGGGCGGGAAATCTCCACGATCAACCGGGACGCGGTGTACATGTTCCAGCAGGATGCTCTGCTGCCGTGGAAGACGGCGCTCGAGAACGTCATGTTGGGCCCCCTTCTTCGAGGCGTTCCCAGGCAGCAGGCGGTCAAGGATGCGCGCCTCTGGCTCGAGCGCGTGAAGTTGCGTGACCTCGATGCGCGATTTCCCTCTCAGCTCTCCGGAGGACAGCGAAAGCGGGTCGCGATGGCCCAGGCGCTGATCAACCGTCTTCCGATTCTTCTGATGGACGAATCGTTTTCAGCGCTGGACGCGCAGACGCGGGCATTGATGGAAAACGAGCTTTTGGAGTTGTGGCAGGAGATCGGAGCCACAGTCCTGTTCGTCACCCACGACCTTGAAGAGGCGATTGCGATGGCGGACCGGGTTCTGCTTTTCAGCGCCGGCCCGAATGCCAGATTGAAGGGAGATTATCCTGTCGCGTTGCCGCGGCCGCGTAATGTCGCTGAAGCCCGATTCATTCCGGGATTCGCCGAGATTTATGAGACCGTCTGGAGAAACCTCAGGGAGGAGGTCATGGCTGCCTATGCCGGTTAAGAGACGTCCGCTCGTCACAGTGCTCCGCGCCGCGTTGCTGGTTTTGATCATCGGCGGATGGGAGCTGGCATCGCGCTTCGATATTATCGATCCCTTCTTCTTTTCTCAGCCCTCTGTATTCGCGGCTCGCGCCTTGCGGTGGCTTGGCGACCCGGCGTTCCTTCTGGGAGGCCGGAACATCTACCACCACCTGCTCGTAACGCTGGAGGAGATGGCAGGCGGCTTCGTTCTCGGCGTCGTTTTCGGCGTGACCGTCGGCTTCCTGCTGGGCCGATCGGAATTCTGGGCCGCTGTCTTCAACCCCTACATTCAGGTATTGAACGCACTGCCCAGGCTCGTTCTCGCGCCGATCTTCGTTTTGCTGCTCGGAATCGATGAACGTTCCAAAATCGCATTGGGATTCTCGCTGGTTTTTTTCATTGTTTTCTTTAATGCCTACCGGGGTGTCCGGGAAGTCGACCGGAACATCATCAACAATGCCCGGATGCTTGGCGCGTCGGAGGCTCAGCTGGCGTGGCATGTGCTGCTGCCGTCCGCGATGACGTGGATTCTCTCGAGCCTCCATACATCGGTGGGATTCGCGCTGGTGGGCGCAGTCGTCGGCGAATACATGGCCGCCGCTCAAGGTCTGGGCTGGATCATCAGCCAGGCGCAAGGAAATTTTGATGCGGCCGGCGTCTATGCCGGTATGCTCATTCTCTGCGTGGTTGTTGTCGTGGTCGAAATGGGCGTAACGTGGCTCGAACACCGGCTGGTGCGGTGGAAAGCGGACCAGGATGATTTACTGGCGGCGTAAATACATCAGCATGCTTCTCCTCGTTTGTCTCACACTCGCGTGCACGCGGCACGGCGGGAAGCCCCCGATCCAAATCGCTGTTGGGGGCCAGACACAATTCATCTATTTGCCGCTGACGCTCGCCGACCGGCTCGGGTACTTCAAAGATGAAGGGCTGGAGGTGACCATTTCCGATCTGCGCGGGGGATCGGAAGCGCTGGCCGCGATGATGGGCGGATCGGTGGACATGGTGGCCGGTTTTTACGAACACACGATTCGTGCACAGGCGCAAGGGAAACGTCTCGTCATGGTGGCGTTGTTCGATCGCTATCCGGGTCTGGTGCTGATGGTCGGAAAGAAACATTTCGATCACGTGCGCACGATAAACGACCTCGTCGGCAAACCCGTCGGAGTGACTGCGCCGGGTTCTTCAACCGACCAGCTTGTGAAGTACCTGCTGCGGCAGAATGGCCTCGATCCACATTCCATCCCTGTTGTCACTGCGGGCATCTCCACCATGCTGGCGGCTCTTGAACAGGATCGGGTCTGGGCGGGTGTTACCGTCGATCCGCTCGCGTCGAAGCTGGAACGAGACGGAATTGCGAGGCCGCTGTACGACACCCGGACCGAGAAAGGCACCCATGATATCTTCGGCGGGCCCTGGCCAGCTGGAGGTGTCTATACGACTGCTGAATTCATCCAGCAGAACCCGGACACCGTTCAGAGCGTGGTGAATGCCGCGGTACGCGTCCTCCGATACATTCAGGAGCATCCCGCCGAAGAGATAGCGGCAGTCATGCCGGAGTCTTTCTGGGCAGCCGATCGCGATCGTTATGTGGAGTCGCTCAGGGCCAACCTTTCCCTGTATTCACCTGACGGGATCATGCCCGAAAGCGGACCCCCCAATGTCTTGAAGAGCCTGTCGCTGGTGGATGGAAAAATTGCAGAGGCTAACGTGGATCTGAAGGACACATACGACAATCGGTTCGTCTTGAACGCCCGATAAGGAAAGCGGGGGTCATAGCCGCGAATTACGCCAATTACGCGAATGGGGCGCATCAAATGTTCTTTTTGCGCCCCATTCGCGTAATTGGCGTAATTCGCGGCTCGTTCCCGGCTATTTCCGGGAAATTTTGTACTTAGGCGGCCTGTTGTTCGGGTATGTCAACCAGTTCCCACTGTGAAAGAGCTAAGCAATGCAGGCAGCGCGGGAAACTCGCATCTTTCTCTAACATTACTTCTTCGCCGCAGCAATCTGAAGCATATAGGCCAGGTTCTTTAACGTCTTGTCCAGTCTTCATTCCTACTCTCCCCAAAAAGCTCAAAAGGTATTGCCTAATTTCGTCTGTGCAAGCTCAAAGCCAAAAGGCCGCTTTGTGTCTTCGTGCCCGGGTGTCGTATAGTTTGCCGCGATGAAAACACTGATCAAAAACGGGCATGTTGTTACTGCTGTCGACACCTACGTTGCCGATGTGCTGATTGATGGTTCAACGGTCGCGATGATCGGAATCGGGCTCGAGGGCGTTGTCGGTACCGTCGACACGACGATCGATGCTACTGGAAAACTCGTTATTCCAGGTGGAATTGATCCACATACTCACCTGGATTTGCCGTTCGGCGGTACCTCATCGTCCGATGACTTCGAAACCGGCACTCGCGCAGCGGCGTTCGGCGGCACCACCACGATTATCGATTTCGCCGTGCAATATCACGGCCAATCGTTGAATCAGGCACTGGATGTCTGGTTCGCGAAAGCCGAAGGCAAGGCCGCTATCGACTACGGGTTCCACCTGATTTGCACCGATCTTCCCGATGCGCGATTACCAGAGCTGAAGGGGCTCATCGATCAAGGGGTCTCGAGCTTCAAGTTGTTCATGGCATATCCCGGAGTGTTTCTCGTCGACGACGCGACGATCTTCAAGGCAATGACCGCTGCCGGCAATGCAGGCGGCCTGATTTGCATGCACGCAGAGAACGGTGTGGTCATCGATGTCCTCGTCAAGCGCGCGCTGGCCGAAGGCAGGACGGCTCCCAAATACCACGCGTTGACCCGGCCCACCCTTGCTGAGGCCGAGGGCGTTCACCGCGCCATTGCGATTGCGGAGATGGCGGACTCCCCGGTGTACATTGTCCACCTCAGTTCTTACGATGCCCTCAAGGAGGTTCAAGCCGCGCGTGACCTTGGATTGCCGGCCTATGCTGAGACGTGTCCTCAGTACCTCTTCCTCGACTACAGCTACTACGAGCAGGAGGGCTTCGAAGGGGCCAAATACGTCATGACGCCTCCGCTGCGCGACAAATCCAACCAGGAACAGCTCTGGAAGGGATTGCGCATGAATGACCTTCAGGTGATTTCGACCGACCACTGCCCATTCTGCTTCAAGGAACAAAAAGAACTCGGCCGCGAAGACTTCAGCAAGATCCCAAATGGCGGGCCGGGCGTCGAGCACCGAATGAGCCTGGTATTCGATGGCGGTGTTGTCCAAAAACGGATCAACCTGAATCGATTCGTCGAACTCACATCGACGGCAGCGGCGAAGATTTTCGGACTTTTTCCCAGGAAGGGAACGATCGCCGTCGGATCGGATGCGGACATCGTGATCTTTGATCCTGACCGGGAGCAAACCATCAGCTCCAAAACGCATCACATGCGCGTGGACTATAGCGCTTATGAAGGCCGCAGGGTTCGGGGTGTGACGGAGACTGTCATCTCGCGGGGGAACGTGATCGTTGAGAACGGAACCTTCAAGGGCAAGGCAGGAATGGGCCGTTTTCTCAAGCGAGGGACGTTTGCATGACCGCACGTATCGTCGGCGGTCATCGACCGCCGCTACAGCAGGATTTTGTCGAGCTGAAACAGGACATATCCGGCAGTCCGCTCTGGAATCGCGACCTGGCACCGACGACGATCCGCGAACGAACCTGGTCCACCTGGAACATCGCAGCTCTCTGGATCGGCATGAGCGTCGTGATTACAACCTACACTCTCGCGGGAGGTTTCATCGAGGCCGGCATGAACTGGT
>QHXD01000808.1 GCA_003223895.1 Acidobacteriota bacterium | reverse complement strand
GTTGGTGCGCGTACTATTGATCCTGCCGAAGGTCGAGGAGGTGATGCTCGCGTCGGGATTACCCCAGTTCGGATGGTTCGGAAAGTTGAACGCCTCCAACCGGAATTGGAGCGCTTGATTCTCGACGATCCGGAACTGCTTATGTACTGAGAAATCCCACTGAATACTTCCGGGTGTGAGGATGGTGTTCCGCCCCGCCGTGCCGAAGGTCCCAAAAGGCTGAAGCGCAAAAGCGGAGGTGTTGAACCAGCGGCCGGGATCGCGTACACCCCGGGAGAGGACCGCGTTCTGGCCAGTCGCATTTGGCCTGTCGTAGGTAATGCCTGTATTGGACTGGTCTTTGTTGTCAACCGCAGTCTGGGGAAAACCGCTCTGGAGGCTGAAAATGGATCCAAGTTCCCAGCCTCCCATAATCGCGTCGGCAACGCCACCCTGATTTAGAAACCGTCGTCCTTTACCCACGGGCAGATCATATAGTACGGATGTCACGGCCCGGTGGGCTTGGTTGAAACTCGACAACCCGCGTTCGGCGCGGAGGTTAAAGCTGCTTTGAGGAAACAACACATCCGTGTCGTGAACTCGGATGGCGCTCCCGTAATCGATCGATCGCGACCAGGTGTATCCAAACAGATACGTCAGCCCCTTCGAGAACCGGCGCTGCAATTTCACACTCAGCGCGTTGTAGTTCGCCTTGCCGCTGCCGTCGACCTCCTGGATCCGGCTGAGCTCCGGATAGGGCGAGCGAGACGCTACAGACAGCGTCGGATCTGCCGTGGGGTATGCCTCGTTGAAAGCCCGAAGCGATTCGAGCCTTCGGCTCACGGAACCCATATAACCGACCTCGAGCGCCGTGTCGCCACCCAGCTCACGCTCGACATTGAGCAGGTATTGGATGGAGTAAGGTGTCCGCCGGTTATAGATATTGGCGAGGACATAGGGCTGCGGGATTACAAACGTTGTTCCACTCAAGCCGCGGAATGGCGCATTCCACGTCAAGTCCGTGATCGCGGGCGTCGCAATGTCGCGGCGGCGGCCCGCAAGGTTGCGAGCCATGTCAAAGCGCGGATTGCCGGTATCCTGAGCAAAGAAGAGCCCTGCGCCCGTGCGGATCACCCACTTGGAACTCGGATTCCAGGCAATGCCGAGCCGCGGCGCAAAATTCTTCTTGTCAGCGGCAACCAGTCTCTCGCCGAGCCGGCCATCCCGCGCGACCTTGACTGTAGACTCGAATCTTACTGGAAAACCTTCATAGAAGTCTCCGCTCCCCTGGCGCACGAACGTCGGGTGGCGGCTCATGTCCGTGATGTTCGGAGTCATATCGACAAACGGGACTTGCATGTTGACCAAATTTCCTGTCAGGTCCAGGAATGGCGGCGTGTACTCGTATCGCAGCCCGTAGTTCATCGACACTTTCGGGTGGATCTTCCACGTGTCATCGATGTAGTAGGCCTGGCTCATTGCCCGGAACTTGACCTCAGCAAGCGATCCTGAGCCCTGCGACTGCTTGGTACCGGCCGTTTAGCACCATCGGAATCAAGGCATTCGAAGCCACTGGAGCCCCTGGGACCGTCGCGATTCCAAGTGACGTGCCATTTGCAGACTGGAAGGAATAAGTAAGCGACGCAAACACAGGTTGCGAGCAATCCAGACGCGCATATCCGGCGGCTATAACGTCTCGACCGCGCGTTGAGATGGTCTCCCACGAAGCTGGCTGTACTAACACGCTCGCGCTTGCGGTGAGACGCTCAGGACCGATGCCAAAAAGCGATATGTTGCACGCCGCAGGAAACCCGCCAATGCTGGCTATCAAGAATCGAGACGTGAATGCAGACCCGTCACTCCACACGCCGTCCACGATCTGAGGAAAAACGTGCGTCGTGCCGGCGTTCTGCGCGTGAACAACGGATGCGGTCAGGAAAAACAGTATGAAGAAAAATGTCGTTCTCAGCCTTGATGTCATGGACGCTCCTTCCTTCTGTTTACGCGAAACCTCGATTAAGTTGCTCCGAAGGACAACTTTGAAACGATCGATCAGCCAAGGCAATCTTCCGGCAGATCATGACTGAAGACTAAAGTGGCGAGAACCGATGAGTCATAACGGAGCGGTAACGTTTGAGTAATTTGTGTAAGGACGAGGCGGCTAACGAATACCTTCACTGCGCGAGGATCCGTCGATAGATCAACGTGCGACTGCAGCCGAAGCTGTACGGACACGCCTGATAACTGGATAGTCGACTTTCATTGCCAGGCTCCGGCCCAGAACTACA
>QHXD01000127.1 GCA_003223895.1 Acidobacteriota bacterium | reverse complement strand
ACCGTCGGCGGTCATAGACCGCCGCTACAGTTTGTGAAAGGTTTTCTTGAAACTTTTCCGGCGTCCAGACCGTAATGACAGTGGAACAGCGAAAGACATGAGCGGCTGCGAATGCAAGCCCGACGCGAAGCGCAAGTGCGATAGCGCGCAGCCTCAAGATAGGGCGCAGCCATCAAGGAAAGGAAAAAAGAAATGCCAGCAACAGCGTTACAACCCGAGACGATCTGGCTCCGTCCCGATTATCACGTGGCGCCGGTGAATCCGCGGCTTGCCAGCCGCTTGCCCGAATTGAAACGGGCTCTGGAAGAGGGAGTTATCGCCTATCCGGATACGAGCCGTTCGAGCTTCTACGACCTCGAACTTCCTGACGGCTGGGCCTACGTCCACGTCCGTGACGACAAGCAGACGATTTACCTGGTGGCCTACTCCCGCAACTAGGCCACCGGCCGATTAGTTAGTAAGAGAGCGCAAAAACAATGCCCGTGGAAAGATTCCAGCCTGATGACCAGCTTCCTGCTAAAAACTGTTGCGGTGGTTGTGAACTGTTGGTGGAATGACAGCCGTGTGAACTCGACTTTCCACGACATCGACTCGTTCAGCTTGACGTCCACACCAGGTCCAAATCGCGTACCGAAAGAAGTCTGCCCGAAGGAAACCTGGTCGGTCAGATAACCCACTCCAATTCCCGCCACAAAGTAAGGAACCGCATGATCGGTTCGCGCCGCAATCTTGGCGCCGACGATATTGGCAATCATGGAGACGCTGCTGCCAATCGTATCTTTGCCACCCAGCCCGTAATAAGCGAAGTAATTTTCGATGCCCAGGTTTTTCGTCATATTCAAACCCTGAGTCGATGCAAATCCGGAATGCCTCGAGTTCTGGAAGGTGGTGTTGCTGCAACAGGGGTAAGCAAGGTTCGCATAGCCCAGGGACATTTCCACACGAGGAAAGTCTTCCTGGGCGAATGCCGGAAGGGCCACAAAGAGCAATACAACTGCAATAACAACTGTTCTCACCATAGAATCTCCTGTTTGCCCTCGCGATGATTGACCAGACGCGCAATCACAAATAAAAAGTCCGAGAGCCGGTTAAGGTACTCGATCACGTTAGGGTGAACTTCAACTTTTTCCGAGAGGCTGACCACTCGGCGTTCCGCCCGGCGGCAAACTGTCCGAGCGATATGGAGCATAGCCCCCGCATGCCCCCCGCCTGCCACGAGGAATTGACGGAGTGGAGGCAATTCTGTTTCAAAACTATCGATGGCGGTCTCCAGTGCCTCGATCCGTTCGTGAGGAACCTGAAACTTCGCTTTGCTCTGCTGTTTGAATCCGGGGTCAAACAGAGGTCTTTCTGAATGCCCGCCAGCATTGCGACGAGGTTTTGGTCCGCCAGAAACGACGCAGCCGCCCCGATGAACGAATTCAGCTCATCGACAGCGCCGTAAGCTTCAACGCGATCGTCGTGCTTGCGTACCCGGGTTCCATCAAACAAACGCGTGTCGCCCCGGTCCCCGGTCTTGGTATAGATCTTCACTCGGAAGAACCTGCCTTCTTTTCCCGCGGCAGCCAGTAGCGCTCAAATTCTGCCATGTGGGCCAGCGTCCCGAGATCGCGCATCCTGTCGAGATAAACTTTTCCCATCAGGTGATCGAACTCGTGTTGAATCACGCGCGCGAAGAAATCTTCGGCCGTGAACTCCACCTTGTTTCCATGCCGATCCAGGGCGTCCACGCGCAGCCTGGCGTAGCGCGGAACCCGGCCGCGAAAATCAGGAATGCTCAAGCAGCCTTCCCAATCCTCGAGGAGCGATTCGTCGAGAATGGTCATTTCCGGATTCACAAGGACGGTCATGGGAATCTCGCCACGCGGGCCGTGGCATTCGATGACTGCAATGGATAACGAGTGGTGCACCTGCGGCGCCGCGAGTCCCACGCCGTAGTACTCGACCATCGTCTCCATCATGTCGTCGATCAGATTCTGGATGGCAGGGCTGGCCAGCGCCTCCCTGGGTACGCGCTTCGACTGCATTCTCAGAACAGGATGTCCGAGGCGGCAGACCTTCAGAATTGACATTGTCTCAGGCCTGGCTGGTTTGGTAGAGCTTCTTGCTGAGGGGATGCTTGAATCCGGCGCGCCGGTTGTGGATCACCTCGGCAACAATGGCCACTGCGATTTCTTCCGGCAACACCGCCCCGATATCCAATCCGATGGGCATGTACACGCGTTCGAGGCGTTCCCGCGGAATTCCTTCGGATGCGAGTTGCTCGGTGATGGAACGGATCTTTCGCTTGCTTCCGATCATTCCGATGTAACGGGCGTTGGTTTGAACAGCCCAGCGCAAAACGTTCTGATCTTCCTGATGACCGCGCGTAACGATGATGACGTACGTGTTCTCGTTCGGAACGATCTCCTCGAACGCCTGCTCGAAACTTTCCGAGTAAATGGATTCCGCTTCGGGAAAGCGCTCCGCGTTGGCATAGACCGGACGGTTATCGATAATCGTGGTCTTGAATCCGGCGATTGTCGCAATTTTGGAAACTTGTGTCGAAATATGCCCCGCCCCGAAGATGACTATTTTCGGAGTCGGCAGGATCGGCTCGATGAAAATTTCGACCTTCCCGCCGCAGATAAGACCGCCTTCGGCCATGGATTCGTCGGTCAGGTCGAAGGTCATGATGCGGGACTTTTCGTCCTTGATCACATCCTGGGCGGCGGTCCAAACCTCGGCTTCGACACATCCGCCGCCGACCGACCCCATAGTCGATCCGTCGTCTCGAATGAGCATCTTGGCGGCCTGGAAGCTGGGCACAGACCCGCGTATTTGCACGATTGTAGCGAGCGCGGCCTTGCGGCCCTGCTGGCGCAGACGCTGAATTTCATCAAAGACGTCAATCTCCATAAGTCTCCATAAGGCGTTCAGTCTAACATATTTATTGACTTTACTCGTACCGCTCTCGTAGACTCCGATACTTTTTATGCCCGCAATACAGAATCCCAAGTCGGTTCCGGACCTGATCAAGCTCATCGCAAGGCACGGCAAGAAGCTGCTCCTGGTCTCGGGCGTTGATCCCAGCGGCGATCGTATGCCTGTGGGCAAAATCATCATCGACGTCACCGGCGTCCTGCTTCTCAACGAGATCGACGTCAAAAAGGACCGCATCACAATCGGAACCGGCATCAACCTCGGCCGGCTCGCCAGAGAAGCCGCCGGCGAAAACGGCCTGCTTCAACAAGCCGCCTCCATCATCGCCAATCCCCTGGTCCGAAATCGAATCACCTTTGTGGAAGCCCTCAATCCCGATTCTCCTTACTTTGATATTACGACGCCGCTGGTTCTCCTCGACGCGAAAGTGCGGCTTCAAAGTACCTCCGGGAAACGCACGCTTTCCATTCGCGATTTTCTCGAGGCCGTTACCAAGGGATTAAAGAAAGGCGAACTTCCGATAGCCGTGGAGTTTTCCAGGCTGCCCTCCGATGCCAGAGTCGGTTTCTTTCGTGTGGCTCGAATGGGCGGGAAAGGCACCGTATCCGCAGCGGCTCGCATGAAACTGGTTCGGACAGTTTGCGTGAATCCAGAGATCGTCGTCTCGAGCCTCACCCTGGTGCCGCTCCGTGTGAAGGGTGCAGAGAAAGAAATCGCCGGAAAACCTGCAAACGAGTTTTCGATCAAGAGGGCCGGCGAAATCGCGGCGGAGGAGATCCTCCAGTTGGCGGAGACGGACAACGCTTACGAACGGACACTGATCGAAATCACGGTTGCACGCACGCTCCGGAGCATCATGGAAGGCTCGATCCCGATGTGATGGGGGAAGGAAGCCAGAAGCCAAGAAGCCAGAAGCCAGAATGGGGATCCGCATTCCTCATTCTGGCTTCTGGCTTCCCTGGCTTCTGGCTTCCTTTCCTCTTAAATCACGTTCCGCTTATCCCTCACGCTCGATATGTGAATGGCCTGCAACACTTCCTCCGTCGTGAGCAACCGGTCAGACTGTTTTGCCTTGTTGTAGATTGCGTTGACGCGCTCTTCGGTCGCCTGAATTCCCCGCTTTTCCAGCCAGAAGATCACATTCGATTTCCCGCTCATCGGGCCGATGTCGATGATCTGCTCCAGGCCAAAGAGGTGTGAAGGAACACCCGAATACACCGAGTTGGCCAATTCGGTCTCACCTTTCTTGAACGCTTTTATGACAGCCGCCGCATGAACGCCGGTGGCGGTTCTAAAGGCATCAGATCCGAATACAGGGTATCCCGGCGGAATCGTGACGCGGCACGCGCGTGAAGCGGTTTCGCAATACTCTTTCAGCTTGATCAGGTCGTGATCGATGGCGCCCAGCAGCTTCAGGTTCACGAGCACCTGGTCCATCGGCGTGTTTCCGACCCGTTCACCAATGCCGAGCGCGCAGCCATGGATCGCATCCGCACCGGCGCGCACAGCCGCCAGCGAGTTAATGACACTCAAGCCCCGATCGTTGTGGCCGTGCCAGCTGATCATGATCTCTTGGCCGGATGGTTTCACCACCTCGTCGATCACAAATTTCACCAGCGAGCTCGCACCTTCGGGCGTCGCATGGCCAACAGTGTCTGTCAGCACGATATGACGGGAACCGCAATTGATGGCCGTCGTATAAAGCCTCTTGATGGTTTCCGGAAAGGCTCGAGTCGTATCTTCCGTTACGTACATGACGGGAACGCCGCGGCGGATGCCGTAAGTCACCGCTTCTTCCGTTCGCCGCATCAGGTCGTCCATTGTCCAGTTCTCGACGTATTGGCGGATCATGCTCGAGCCCAGGAATGTGGCGGCGTCAATGACGACTCCGGTTTTTTCCGCAATGTCGATGATGGGATCGATATCCTGGATCGTGGTACGAGCCGCACAATTCGGACGGATCTTCATGCGGCTGCGAGCGATCTCAGTAGCCAGAGCGAGAGTGTCGTTGTAAGCGCGAGGACCAGCGCCGGGAAGACCGATATCGAGCATCTGAATGCCAAGATCCTCCATCAGGTGCATGAGGTGGATCTTGTCGTCTATGGAAGGATCGGAAACGGTGGGTGACTGCAGGCCGTCGCGAAGCGTTTCGTCATCCAGCAAAACAGGCTTTTTGGCCAGCGGTTCGGAATTGCCAATCAGGTTCCAGTCATAGACGAGCTTTTGCTGGTCCGGCATGTGCGCCCCCGTTTTATTCGGGCGCTTCGCGCGCCCATTACCTACCCTTCGCTAAGACATATGGACTGTCATCAACATAAAGCGTCTTGCACTTTTGGCACCGAAATACGTCTTTTCCCGGTCCGGCCGCCTTTCTAGCTGCTGCATCCAGCTCGGTTATGCGTTTAATTTTCCCCCCGCAGTAGGGTTCCTTGGGGTTATCTACCGGTATGTTGCAGACTGTCTGGCGTGGAGCCCGTGCTTTCACGTCGTTGATTCTCCTTGAGTTGGAATGGTAAGGAGGGGAAATTTCGAAATTGGACGAATCCTGCATCTCAAATCCGAAATCCGAAATTTCCAATTGGACTCGAAGTCCAATCTGATATTTCGGATTTCGGATTTGAGATGCAGGATTCGTCCAATTTCAAAATTTCCTCCTATCCCCACTTCAGTTTACCGCGCAATACGTCGAAATAGTTCTTGCCGCAAGGTGCCACCAGCTTGACCGCCACGTCGGACTTCTCGACCGTTAACCGGTCATCTATCTGAAGGGGTACCCCCACCTGGCCGTCCACGGTCACATAGGCATCTTCCTGGGACGAGCTGAGCGTGATATCGATTTGGACCTGCGGTGGCAGCAGGAGCGGCCTGTTGGTAAGCGTGTGCGAGCAAATGGGCGTCACAACCATGGCGCTCATGCTCGAAAAAATGATGGGGCCGCCGGCCGAGAGGTTGTAAGCCGTGGAGCCTGTCGGCGTGGATACAATCAAGCCATCAGCGCGGAACCGCGAGACGTATTGCCCATCCACCCGCACTTCCAGCTCGATGATCCGGGAGAGCGCACCCTTGTTAATGACGACATCATTGAGCGCTCGATACGACGCCAGCCGGTTCGAGGCACGCGTCAGGGCGATATCCATCATCATCCGCTCTTCCGTGATGAACTGTCCCTCAAGCACCCGCTCGAGCGCAGGATACATTTCCTGAAGCGTGACCTCGGTCAGGAAACCAAGCCCTCCATGATTGATCGCCAGAATCGGAATTTGCCGCTCGCCCAGCAGCCGCGCCGCCGCGAGAAGCGTGCCGTCACCCCCGACGACGACCGCAAGGTCCGCCCTGTCCGCCGCCTGAGCGTCGAGCGAGGCCTCGATCTTGTGGGCTTTGAACCACGTCACCAGGTCAGCGGCCACACGGGAGATTTCCGGCTGCCTGGGTTTCGTGACGATGACGACATTGTGAACGTTCATGGTTTTCGGAAGAGTATGAAAAACTCGCGATTCCCTTCCCGCCCCGTAATCGGTGATTCCTGCGATCCGATGAAATTCATTCCAGCGGCGCGTCCCGCATCGGCGACCTTGTCGATTGCCGCCTGCTGAAGTGCCGCATCCCGAACGATGCCGCCTTTGCCGACCTGCCCGCGTCCGACTTCAAACTGCGGCTTCACCAGCGCGAGGCATTCTCCACCGGGCTTTAACACAGGTGGAATCCTCGGAAGGAGCATTGTAAGGGAGATAAATGAGGCGTCAATCGTTGCAAGGTCCACGGCCTCGCCGATGTGGGCGGGCTCGAGGAATCGGGCATTCAGCTCCACGGTTCGAAGCTTCGGATCGTTTCGGATTTTCCAGTCGAGTTGCGTCACATCCACATCCAACGCGTACACGCGTTGGGCTCTGTTCAGGAGAAGAAAGTGAGTAAAGCCGCCCGTAGACGATCCCACATCAAGACAGATTTTGCCCTCAACCTGCAGTTCAAACCCTCGGACGGCGCCTTCGAGTTTAAGGCCGCCGCGGCTGACGTAAGGATGCGGCGCTTCCTTCAGGCGAATATTGGCGTCTTCAGCTACCGGCATCCCGGCCTTCATGGCAGGCGCGTCATCGACCAGAACATTGCCCGCCATGATCAGCGCCTGCGCTTTCTCGCGGCTGTCGGCCAGCCCGCGTTCCACGAGCAATCTGTCGATGCGTTTCTTCATTGTCCGAATGCTCTTGTTTGAGTGAACGCGGGCTAAAGCCCGCGACTACATTGAGGCCGAAGTTTGATCCAAATGTAGTCGCGGGCTTTAGCCCGCGTTCCGTCCGCCTTCGATTCAATGGGTGCGAGTCTCCAGGTAATCGCAAAACTCCACCAGAAGTCCGGCGCTTTTGCCGATCGGAGCGATGGCGCGCCTGGCGTCTTCCGTCAGGTCATGGGCGATAGCTTGGGATTGTTCCAGGCCATGAAGCCCCGGATAAGTCGCTTTTTTCTGGTCGCGGTCCTTGCCGTCGCGCGTATCCAGAATGTCGTCGATGACCTGAAACGCCAGTCCGATTCGATCGCTGTACTTTTCGATCCGCTCGACGTCGCCTTCGGGAGCGCCGCCCAGATACGCGCCGATCCACACCGATGCCCCGATCAGAGCGCCCGTCTTGGATCGATGAATCTTCTCCAGTTGCTCCGCCGTGATTTGCGCTCCCTCGGCCTCGAGGTCGAGAACCTGCCCCGCGATCATGCCGCCGCGGGTTCCGGCAGCGCGTCCCAGCACGGACATCACTTCGAGCATCCGGTCCGCCGGGAAATCGCTCGAGCGGGCCAGCACTTCGAAAGCGAGGGTCAGCAGCGCGTCGCCGGCAAGTATGGCAATGGCTTCGTTGAATTGCTTGTGGCAGGATGGCTTTCCGCGGCGGAAATCGTCGTCGTCCATCGCGGGAAGATCATCGTGGATCAATGAATACGCATGAATCAACTCCACCGCCGCGGCCACCGGAAGGATGGGCTTCCAGTTCTCCTGATACGCCGCGAACGCCGCCACGCAGAGGGACGACCGAATGCGCTTGCCGCCGCCGAGCGTGCTGTACCGCATGGCCTTGTGGATTTGAACAGGAGAGGACGACTCCGCAGGGAGCAGGCCGTCAAGCGTGGCTTCGATGGCCGGACGCACACGGTCGAAAAACGCGCTGAGTTCAGTTTTCATTTTCGGATTCGAAAGGCACGGCGCGCTCCTGTCCCGAACTGTTCTTCAAGAGGATCTCCACACGCCGCTCGGCCTGCTCCAATTTCGTGTGGCAAAAACGTGACAATTTGATACCTTCTTCAAACAACTCCAAAGCCGAATCCAACGAGAGATCTCCGCTTTCCAGCTTTTTGACGATGTCTTCCAGTTTTTTCAAAGCGGTCTCGAAGTCCGGAGTGTCAGACATGACGTGGATTGTAGTTGACCTCGTAATATAATTTAAAGACCGTAATATCACATATGATCAATGTTGTTGTCCTCCTCGCCCTGCTTCTCGTAACAAGTTGCTCTCCGAAACCCGAGCCCATTCTGGACCAGGCGACTGTGGTCGCGAAGAATGCCTCTCTGCGTCAAAGAAGCAGCTCGACGTCGCGAACACTGCGCACCCTGGGCCCCGGCGACAGGGTCGAAGTGCTCGAGCGCCAGAACAACTGGTATCGCGTCCGTTATGGCCCCGATGTCCAGGGTTGGATGGAGGAAAGCACCGTCGTTACGAACGCGACCAGGGAGCGGATCCGCACGCTGGTCTCCGCGTCCCGGGACCAGCTGGCGCAGAACACGGGCGTGCTTCGCGAAGAAGCCAATTTTAGAATAGAGCCCGGGCGTACCTCGTCAATCATTCGCAGACTCGATTCGGGCACCAAGGTCGAAGTGCTGGACAGAGTCACGACGCCGCGGCCCGGCTCCGACTCCTCATCCGACGTGTGGCTCAAAGTTCGGCCTTCACCGAAAGAAGTCGGATGGGTGATCGGAAACCTTGTGGAGTTCGACATACCTGCCGATGTGGCTCCCTACAGCGAAAGCTATACCTATTCCGCGGTCAAAACCCTCAACCAGGTTCAGGATCCGCTGGCCGGTCCGGTGAATTGGTATGTGGTGGGAGAACGCAGGCCCGGACTCGATCCCCACCTCGATTTCGAAGGTATCCGCGTCTTCACCTGGAATCAGAAGAAGCACCGCTACGAGACGGCATTCCGCCTCAAGGGGCTGCGCGGCATATACCCGCTCGAAGCCGGTCAGGAAGCCGGCAAACCAACCTTCCGCGTCTACCAGTTACTCCCCGACGGGTCGGGTAAGAGCGCGCGCGAATTCGTCATGAATGGTGTGATCGTTAGAGTAAAGAAAGATTCGTAGCAAACAATTTTTAGCCGCGAATGACGCGAATTACGCCAAATGGGCGCATCAAGAATCCTTTGACGCGCCCATTTGGCGTAATTCGCGTCATTCGCGGCTAAAAATTTTGTTCTCTCAAGCTCCTTGTGCCTTCTGTGCTTTCTGTGGCTGGTCTGCGTGTCGGTAGGCTTTGATCTTGTACTGGATCTTCCTGACGCTCATGTTGAGAATCTTCGCCGCCATCGTGGTCGATCCTCCAACATGCTCCAGCGTCCGCAGAATGGCTTCCTTCTCGATTTCCTGAATCGTGGCGCCCGGAATCTTGAACTGAAGCGGACGCTCCTCGTCTTCGATCGCCAGGAACGAGAAGTCTGCCAGATCGAGCACGTCGCTCGATGCGAGCATGACCGCCCGCTCGACGGCGTTCTTCAATTCCCGTATGTTGCCCGGCCACTGATACGCTATGAGCTTTCTCAAGGCGGCCGGATGAATTGCCCGGACCGGCTTGACGAACTCCGAGGCAAAAAATTCGATAAAGTGATCGACAAGGATTGGAACATCGAGCTTTCGCTCGCGAAGCGGAGGAAGCGTTATTCGAATGCCGAACTGCCGGGCGCACTCGTCAGCTTCGCGTGCGCCGTCGCAAGCCGCAATGATGCGAGCGCTGGCGTCCATTGCCTTCGCGAGAATTCGCGGCGGAATTTCGTTGACGTCGTCCAGAAACAGGATGCCCTGGCGCACACGCTCGAGCTTCTTGTCCAGCTCGCGCTCCAGCAATTCTTCGCTCCATCCCAGGCAACTCATCTTCTCGAACGGTTCGTCCCGGCGCGGGCTGCTCTGGTGAAGAATTTCCGCGACGAACTCGCGCCCGCTGCCGCGCTCGCCGTAAATGAGAACCGGCGATTCGATAATGGCGGCCTGCTGGACGATCTTCTGCAGCGATTGAATCTGAGGACTAGAGCCCAGAATCCGCTTGGGTCGTGAAAGCAGCTCGATCACACAATCCTCCCTGACAATGACAGTTGGCAGACGGATTTGGTTGTATCGGATTGACGTACGCGGTGGTTGCAAGAAAAACTGCGGGTTGCAATGCTGGCCTCCGAAACAGGCCGCTAAGAGTATTACCTCGGCGAGGGAGAAGCAAGCAGAAGATCAGTGCAAATCAGTGCTGCAATCACAAGGCCCATTGCAGTCAGTAAAACAAGGAAATTGACGTAGGCCAGGCCCTCGATAACCCCAAAAACCAGCGCCAATTTGATTAATAGTTTTCCCATTGAATTCTATCGCCTCGATGCTCCAATCTCTTTATCGGCACGTCCTGGGGGAATGTTTACCCCTTTTTGAAGTATCTGAACGAAACCACAGTCGAGGGTATTCCCCTCCTTGCAAAGGAGGGGTGGCCGTGCCATCAAGAAAAAGAATCCGTTCCGATATGGCACGGCCGGGGTGGTCGCTCACAAGTTACGTTGCGGAATGCGTTTTGAAACATGGTGCGTGAGCGACCACCCCGTCTGCGCCGTCAAAGGTGGCTT
>QHXD01000793.1 GCA_003223895.1 Acidobacteriota bacterium | reverse complement strand
TTTCCCGTCTGTGTATTCTGCTGGCTTGGATGATAAGAGCTGAGAACAGTCACACCGTCCGGTAATCGGGCGGCGAGACCATGACCGAATGGCGGCAGCGGAACAGGATTGGGCCAACCGAGCTGCTTCCGCGCTCCGAAATACGCTTTGAAGCCGATCAATCCCAGAGCGACAACGACTTTTACTTTTTTCAATCGCTGCAATTCATCGAGCAGGTAGGGCCTGCAGTTGACGAACTCCGATGGCAAGGGTTTGTTGTCGGGGGGAGCGCAGTGAATTGCCGCCGTGATGTAGGAATCGATAAGCTTGAGTCCATCCCCGCGTTGAATGGAAACGGGTTGGTTCGCGAAGCCGAAATTGTAGAGCGCGCGGTAAAGCCAATCGCCGGACCGGTCACCTGTGAAAACTCGTCCGGTGCGATTACCCCCGTGGGCGGCTGGCGCCAGGCCAATGATCAGGAGCCGCGCTCCAGCGCCGCCGAGGCTCGGAACGGGCCGTCCCCAATATTCCCAATCGCGGAACCGCCGAACCTTGTCGCGCGCTACCTGTTCGCGATATTGGACCAATCGCGGGCAGCGCCGGCAATCGACGATTTCACTTTGGGCCGGCCACTTGCCCATTCTGAATGACGACGGTCGCCCCGCCTGTGAAATGCAGCGTCTCTCCGGTGTTGGTAATCACGGAAACTGTTGGCTGTCCAAGAACCCTCAACACTTCCGCACGCGACGTTCCAACCGGCATGACGGGGGCAACCACCGGGGACCCGCCAAAAGGCTGAACGGGAGCGCTAACAAAAGGCTGGACAGGAGCGCTGGAGAAGGTCTGCACAGGCGACGTGGGTAAAGACTGCGGCCGCTCGATAAAAACGGAACCCTGTGTGAACACTTGTGTTGGACCAAAAACTGTGCCGGGGACTGCGAATGAACCAGGAACTCCGAATGAACCAGGAAATCCGAATGAACCGGGAACTCCGAATGAGCCAGGAAACACAACCGAACCCGGTACCACGACTGAACCGGGGATTACAACCTGCGGCGGAAATACCACCGGACCCGGTACGACTCGAGTGACGATCGCCGGCGTTTGCGGAAATCCAAACGTCGATACCGAAGGGAACACACCTATCGGCGCCACTGGAAATCCGAATGGCGAAAACGCACCAAAGTTGGTTGTGGGCACAACCGGGAACGGCAGGACGACTGGCTGCCCGAAACCGGAAACGAACATTGACGGGTTTACAGTCGGAGCGATTCCGATCTGAAAGCCCGCATGCTGCGCCATCAAAGGAGCCGCGCTCAGAACGAGCAGAACGGCTGCCAGAGCAGCTGAACCGTCCTTTCTTATTCTCATAAAACACCTCTCCAAAAAACGCTTTCTAGATAGTACACTTGGACGCGCCATGAAGACAGATCTCTCATTGGCCGAACTCCTCGCCCTCGTCGAAATCGTCGACGAGCATGTCGACCGCAATTTTCCCGGTGTCGATCCGCCGAGGGTCCTGCGCGAGATCCAGCAAAAGCTGGATACGGTCATTACCCGCCATCGCACCGAAATCGATAGCGCCATCCAAACCGCGCGAAAACGCAAAAAGGCGACAGGTCATTGACTTGTAGGCGCCGGCTTTAGCCGGTCGCCCGCGCCGGCTAAAGCCGGCGCCTCCGAATCTTTTGTGCTTATTGCCGTTTTTCCCCTTATATTTATCAGTCACCCCCACCTCTGGTAGAATGCCCGTAATGATTTCAGCCATGGTCCGTGTCTTTCTCGTTGCGTTGTGCGTGTTTTTGCCGGTGGTGGGCCTGTATGGCGCTGAGGACACTCACGTCGTCATCATGCACACCAACGACATCCACGGGCATCTTCTGCCGGGACCGGACGGCGCAGGCAGCGCGCGGTTGTCGACGGTCGTTCGGGAGTTGAAGCCGGACCTGATGCTCGATGCAGGCAACATGTTTTCCGGCGCCCTTATTTCCGATGCGTTTCAGGGTGAACCGGTCGACGAAGGCATGAACGCCATCGGCTACGACGCTGCGACGATCGGCGTCAACGAATTCAATTTCGGTATCGACGCTCTCCACGACCGCGCAAAGCAGGCGAACTTCCCATTCCTGTCCGCCAATACATCCGCGCCGCTACCGGACATTCAGGATGCCGCCATTTTTAATGCGCAGGGAATCCGTATTGCCCTCATAGGCTTAACCACAGAAGAACTGACTCGAACCGGACATCCTCAAAATGTGAAGTATGTGGATGTAGGGGATGTTGTGCAGAGTCTCGCGGGCATATTGCCTCGTGTTCGCGAACGCGTGGATTTCATCGTTCTGTTGAGTCATCTCACCAGGCAGGAAGAGGAACGCGTGGCGCGGGCGTTTCCGGAAATCCGATTGATCATCGGCGCACACGAAGAAGTTGAATTGCCTGTGCGGATCGGGCAGACAACGATCGTCGGAGCGGGGAAGTTCGGAAGGTATGTCGGCGTGCTCGATCTCTCGTTCAACAACTTCGCGCTGAAGTCCATCGA
>QHXD01000126.1:12470-14573 GCA_003223895.1 Acidobacteriota bacterium | reverse complement strand
TGCATGCGTGTCGTCCACGTGCCGCGTGCGATCCCCTAGCGAATTTGCATACACACGGTAGGTGACCGTAACTTCCTCGGCACCGCCTGTCGTGATGTGCCACGTGGTCTTATCGGTCTTCACAATCGGCAGTGAACGTCCCGCGCTTGTCACCGCCCGCACGTCGCGCACTCCGCCCGCCGGATCGAGAACCTGGTACCGTCCGGGCCGCCATACCGGCATTGCCACATCTATCATGGGCCCGGCCACGTTCCGAATGACCATCCGGATATCGACCATCTGAGTTTGAGGTGCATTCAGCGAGACGGTATATTCGATCGGCCACCGTTCGGTATCCTCTACCCGCATCGCCAAGGACATTACCAGAACTGATGTTCGATCTCTACCGCCGAAGCTAAGACCTGCGGAAGCAGATATTGTGTCGTCGTTGCTTTTGTGTCTTATTTCAAGGGTGACTTCCGTGCTGGGTGTGAAACACCGTGGGGTAAGTTCTTTGTGGAAGCCAAAGACCGATCGAACAGGCTTGATAAAAAGACTAAGAAAATCCTGAAGTAGGGCTACGGCGTACACTTTACCGTACCGGCGAGGAGTCGAATCCAGCACGTCAAGTGCGAACTGCGCAGGCTCCTCGGCTTCAGCGGCGTCCGGTAGCTTTCTTACGGAAGATGCAGTGAGCGAGTTTCTGAGGAATTCCGCGTTCGTGTATTAAAGGTAGGGTCGGGATCGATCCGGCGTACCTACCGAATTGCACGTGGCAACAGCGAACCTTTCCGTACATGCATAGGTGGATTGAAAGTGTTTTTTAGCGGTGCATTCAAAGCGGGCGCTATTGATGACTGGCATCTTGGAAACGGAAAGCGGTCACTTGTCTGTAATACCGGCATCTCGTAGATGTGCTTTTCGAGAATGGAATCCTTGAGGACGAAGATGTTCCGCCGATTACACTACGCGAGTAACGCCGCAGTGTCGAGTGATCCATTTCCGCCGAGTGGATAGACCCTAGGCGACTTTCGGGGAGGATTGTCATTTTCCGGTTTGCTATGTGAATTTCACCATCCGGCGCGGTGACGTGTCCGAGTTCGTTTTATTCCGATCGAAAAATGCACGCATCTCCGCCTGCCGTTCCCCAACTGATTTCGAGGCATCAATTTCCTCGGTCAGGAGAATTCACGGAGGCGGACTGCTTCCGCAAAAAGCCAGTCGGGAGTTTACGGAAGCAGGCTGCTTCCCGCCATTCCCGGACGCGAACTTAGCAAGGGACCGAACTTGAAGAAGGGTCGGACGAAGGATGGGAATCGGCAGGGCGGAATCCCAATGTTTATAGCGTTGTGAGCAGCCGACGATCGAAATTGAAAGGAGGCCACGATTACACCATTAACGCCGCAGTGACGATCAACCGGTGAAGGTAAACGCTGCGCGACTAGTGGGGAGTAATACGGCGTTTCACATCTCCACCGTTCTGCTGAAAGCACTCTTCCAGGTACGCCGGTACTGGCCCGCAAGCTGGGCTTGCGTTAATCGAGGGCCTGCTCTCCCAGGATAATCTGGAGGACTACCATCTTATTCATGCAGCCCAGGCTGACCCTTGTCGTCGATTAGGCCGAAAATAGAGGCGAAAACCGCTTACGAACGGGGTCTCAGTCTGACCCACCAGGAGCCGGAAAAGCGATTTCTGAAAAAAGATTGGCCGAGGTGTCGATTTAGGGGGTTCTCAAACGACTATGCAGTGATTTTGAACGAGATTGATTTCGACCAATGGAGGAATTGTCATGAAATTCATGTGCCTAGGATATCTGGATGTGGAAAGTTGGTCCAAGAAGACGCCGGCCGAGCAGAACGCCGCGATCGATGCCTGTTTCGCCTATGACGATGTGCTTCGTAAAGGCGGGCATTTTGCAGGAGGGGAAGCGCTGGCCGGGCCGGACAAGGTGGTGACGTTATGGAAGAAAGCCGATAAATTGTCTGTTACCGATGGGCCTTATGCGGAGACTAAGGAATTGTTGGGAGGCCTGCTCATTCTGGAAGCCCGGGACATCAAACATGCAGTGGAGCTGATGTCGAAGCATCCTGGCGTCACAATGGGCCCGTTTGAAATTCGACCTA
>QHXD01000126.1:10816-12319 GCA_003223895.1 Acidobacteriota bacterium | reverse complement strand
CGTAGCGTAGAGTAGCCACAGGTCATCACTGGCGACTATGAGGGCTAATCAGGAACTCGATCAGACCAAGACTAACGAGCTGCAGCGGATGGAGGACTTTACGTCTTCAGAGAGATTTTCGAAATAGCGTTCGTGAGTGCGGCGGAGAGCCTTTTCATTCCGCGCCTCAAGAAGAAGGATCTCTCGCTGAAGCAATAGACCCTCACGGTTGCGATCCAGTTCCATTTCTAAGCGATCCTCCTGGGCCTGGTGACGCTCAGTATCCTTAAACGTCTTGAAGAGCAGTGTGCGTCTTGTTCGGCGGTCGTACTCAATTAGGAAGACTTTCTTTTTTTCTCTTTCGCTTCAGCTTCAGTATCTCACGTGTGATCTGTTCCTTCTCGCCTCTTTACGACGGATTAAATCCTTCAAGTGGCCAACCAGCAAACCAGCGCATTCCCTCTAAAACTTCGGCCGCCCGCGCGGAAACCTTGCCTTAAATCCTCCGCGCGCCCGGCCGGTGGCCACTCGCCGGTTTACATAAGACAACTAGACCGGGACATTGCCCGGCCCCACCCATATTTGTCGCTCCCTGCTTATACCGCTTATCCGCAGTAGATGCTGTCACGGTCATGAATGATGTATTCGTACCGTTCTTCTCCTGTAACACATTCTCGAAGCTGTTGGAGCGTCCATTCCGCCGTCGGATGGCGGGTCAAGTTGAAGTGAAGGATTCTGCGGCTTCCCACTTCCATGATGATGAACACCATTCAAAGACCCTGGAGAGTTGGACCACTTCAAAACGCGGGTGTTCCCGCCGAAATCCCCCTTGCGCGTTGCGTCATTCCTCGATGCCTTGCAACGAGAAAAATCCTGAAAGTGCTTTTGGACCTATTCCTTCCAAAAAGAACATTAGGAATGGCAACGTTTTGTGCCTTTTGTGCTTCTTGTGGTTTAGTCCCTCCGCAACTTCCGATTCTATTTTTTTGTTGCGAGTTCCAGAACGTACTTTCGAAAAGCCGGCTGATCGAAATCAACGGGTCCGAAACTGCTCGCGACGATCTTACCCTGACGATCAACGATAAACGTCCCGGGTGTGCCGCGCAGACCAAATCTGGCGAAGACCTCCATATTGCTGTCGATCAATGCGGGCATGGTGTAGCGGTGCTCCGCGAGGAACGGCTTGACGTCTTTGATACCTCCGGCGTCAATTGAAATGGTCAGAACCCGGATATTCTTGTCTTTAAATGCTTCGTAGGCCCTCTGCACGGAGGGCATCTCCCCTTTGCAGATCGTTCACCAGGTGGCCCAGAACCTCAGGATGAGCACGTTTCCCAATAAGTCGCCGGATCGTACGGTCTTTCCGTCAACATCGGCCAGGCTGAAAGCGGGTACTGCACGAGGTTGCTGGACTCGAATCAAACCTGGCGTCACGGTTGTAATTTGGATCGGCTTACTGAAAGCCACACCGGCAAAACTCAATGAGCCGGCAACAACAAATTCTCGTCTGTTCATGATCAACCT
>QHXD01000126.1:0-10808 GCA_003223895.1 Acidobacteriota bacterium | reverse complement strand
CAGTTTGTTTCTCCTGCATGCGTGAGTCGCTTGAAGACGGACTCAAAAGCCCACTACCGAGCAGCAGGCTGATCGCGATGAACACCTGACGCCAGTACCACACGCGAGAACGGCCTTGCTGATACTGCTCGAGCAGATCGCCGATGATGGACTCGTTCTTTGGGCTGCATCCAAAGTGCCTCAAGAACCAAATTGAAACGGATGGCCCTCGTGTCACGCTTTTCCTCCCTGCAGTTTGGGGAGTCCTTTCCATAGCGCCATCAGGGTCCGTTGGGTTTCCCGGACTTCGCGAAGACCTCTTGCAGTAACTCGAAAGTAACGCTTTGCTCTACCGCCACGTTCCGGTGTTGCGTCTCCCAGCTCCGAAGCCACGAAGCCTTTGTCTTCGAGCCGCTCCAGTGCGGCATACACACTCCCGACGGCGACTTCACGTCCGCTTCGTTCCTCGAGCTCCCGGCAAATGGGCACGCCATATGCGTTTTCGCCGAGCCGGATAAGAGCCAGCATCACCATCAGTTCAAAATTGCCGAGGTAGTCTCGCTTCGTCATTTTATCAACTATAGCGAATAAATAGGCTAATGCAAGTTTTAGCTGTGACGTTGAATCAGATCAGATGGAATCGGCAGCTGTCATGCCAAGTTGCTTCATCAGCCGAAGGGCCTCCTCGGCGAGCATTCTCGTGAGCTGACCGGCGGGAATCTCACGACACATTGCTGCGGACTGGCCGGACCAGAGCGGCGAAAAATCGCCCGATCCATCTTGTTCGGCTTTCGTCCGCAATGGAGCCAACGCATCGAACGCCCTGGGAAAGGCAGGTGCCAGCGGGCTCATCGGACCGACCTCGCGGATAACACGGTTGACGATGCCGCGGGCAGGCCTGCCGGTAATGACGTTGGTGACAACCGTTTGATCCTCCCGCGCGTGCTCGAGCGCTTTCCGGTGCACAGCGGATGCCCGGCTTTCCGGGCACCGGAGATATCCCGTGCCTATTTGCACCGCAGATGCCCCGAGCGCAAAAGCAGCGACAATACCGCGTGCATCGCCGATGCCTCCGGCCGCAATGACGGGAATCTTGACGGCATCCACGATCTGAGGCGTCAACGCCATGATACCGGCTTGCGTCGCGGCGTTTTCGGACAGAAACATGCCGCGATGCCCGCCGGCTTCGAGCCCCTGCGCAATTACGGCATCGCAACCCTCGCTCTCGAGCCATCGTGCTTCCTCGACTGTAGTCGCCGAAGAAAGGATTCGCGCGCCGGCGGTGCGCACGCGATCCAGAAGCCCATTGGACGGCAGGCCAAAATGGAAGCTGACGACAGCGGGCTTCAGTTCGGCGACCACGTCGCACATGGCTTCGTCGAAAGGAGTGCGATTCGGAACGGACGAAGAGGCCGACGGGTCGATGCCAAGCTCTACATAGTAGGAAGCCAGCCGTTCACGCCACCGGCGCTCGCGATCGCTGTCCACCGATGGAGAGCGATGGCAAAAAAAGTTGAGATTCACAGGCCGGACCGTGCGCTGCCGGATTGTCTGAAGTGATGCGCGCACCTGATCGCAACTCAGCATGGCGCACGGAAGCGAGCCAAGTCCGCCCGCTTCCGAGACAGCGACCGCAAGCTCGGCATCGGACGAACCCGCCATTGGCGCCTGGATGATCGGCAGTTCTATGCCGGCCAAGGTCGTAAAGGTTTTGTCGAATCCCATGAAGGACAGGTTAAACCACAAAGACACAAAGGCACAAAGGCACAAAGGCATAACGCGGCAGAGCCGCAACCAAATCGAGATGAGCCTCAGGCAAAGGTGTTCCCCTCCTGGGACAGGAGGGGTGGACGCGCCATCAAGAAAATGCCGCGAAGCCTCCTTTGAAAGGCGCGGCCGGGGTGGTCAGTTCGGCGCAACATTTCGTGTGAGCGACCACCCCGTCTGCGCCGACTTCGGAACGGGATCTTTTTCTTAATGGCGCAGCCACCCCTCCTGTTCCAGGAGGGGAATACCCCTCGCCTGTTGATCTTCGCGAACCCTCGTAAAACTTTGGACCAGATGTTCGCTTCGGCCAGGAACGCTACTTCTCTTTGTTGTTTAATCCAAGGCCGACTTGAGATAATTCCAAAGCGGCATCCAATTTGCGGACAAGCGAGGACATGATGTTGAGGTCGATCGCGCACGCAAGGCTACGCTGGGCAGTTCTGGCCGGCGCTGTACTCCTGACGTCGTTCAGCTTGTTCTGGATCGTCCGGGCAAAGTGGGCGCTTGAACAGGCTGAAGCGGACATCTCGGAATCACGGATCGCCTTCCAGATTCGTCCCATCTCCGATTCAAAACCTGCGCTCGTGGATTTCCTTCCAGCGCCTCCAGATTTCCGCGACGCGCAATTGTTCCACGATCTGCTTTACATCTGCGGCGCGGGAGGAATCTGGACGTATGACCTCGCGGGTGATCTTCGCGCCACCTATCTTGTAGGCCGCGATCTTCCGCCTTCGCCTCCCGTCGCCATGGCCGTTGGAACTGTAGCCGGCGATGCAGAACCAAAGCTATGGATCGGAACTGCGTCCGCGGGCATCCTCGTATTCGACGGCGTTGGTTTTTCCCAGATCCAGTTGCTGGGAACCGGATACGGGAACATTACATCGTTATTAATCTTACCTACGGGCATTCTGCTGGCCGGCCTTTCAGAAGGCGGAGTCATTGCCTACAACGGCGCAACCATCAAGCCGTTTCACTCGAGCCTTCGAAACGTTCCTGTCACGGCGCTTGGGGGCAGCGAGGGAGATCTCTGGATCGGCACGCGTGATCGCGGTGTCATCCACTGGAAAGGCGGAAGTACGGAAGAATTCCACGACCAGAACGGCTTGCCGGACAATCGGGTGCTTTCCATTGCCGCCGCCGAGGACCGGACATTTGTCGGGACCGCCGTCGGCGCCGCAGAATTTCGCGACGGCAAATATGTTCGCAACGTCGCGGAAGGGGTTCTCAGCCAAACGCTGCTCGCAACAAAAGATCATCTGCTGATCGGCACAGTGGACGAGGGTATCGTCGACGTAAAGCTATCGAACGTAAAAGGTCCGCGATTTACCCCGGTTTCCGATTTCGAACCCCATACGGCACGCCGGCTCTTCGAAATTCGCGGAATTCCGTTCGCGCTTACCAGGGACAGCCTGTTTGAACAGGAAGCTCGCACGAGTCTCTGGACCCGTCGCATTGCGGCAGAAAGCGCCGGCTGGACGGATCGCAACGTCTCCGCTCTATCGGTAGACTCGGCAGGAAAGCTGTGGATCGGCTATTTCGACCGCGGTATCGACATTGCTGATAGCGGCACTATGAGACGGACGGTACACGTCGAAGACGAGCAGGTGTTTTGCGTCAACCGGATTGTCCCGGATCCGCACCGGAACGTGCAGGTGGTAGCCACTGCGAACGGCCTGGTTTTGTTCAGTCCGGAGGGCAAAATCCTTCGCCGCATTGGGCGATCCGATGGGCTCATAGCCGACCACGTCAGCGATGTGGCGGTCCGTCCGGACGGTCTTGCGGTTGCGACGGCGGCCGGCGTAACGCTTTTCGATGCCGGTGGGCCTCAATCGATATATGCCTTTCATGGCCTGGCAAACAATCACGTGTACGCGTTGGGCCAGAGCGGGTCCCGGCTATTCGCGGGAACGCTGGGTGGACTTTCCGTGATTGACGCCGGATTTGTCCGCGCCAGCTACACCACCAGCAATTCACCGCTCAAACAGAACTGGATTTCGGCCGTCGTGCCGTTCGGCGGGGGCTGGTTCATCGGAACGTACGGCGGCGGCGTCCTTCAACTGGATGCCGATGGACAGTGGACGGATTTTCCCGATATGCCGCCGCATACGGTCATCAATCCCAATGCCATGCTCGCCGTCTCCAATCGCATCCTCGCCGGAACGCTGGATCGCGGACTTCTCGTTTACGATTCTGTGGAGCACAGATGGACGCCGATAACCGCCGGACTGCCTTCTCTGAACGTCACTGCGCTCGCGGCTTCCGACGGAAGGATCTTCGTCGGAACCGATAACGGTATCGTCCGAATGCCAATGGAAGGACTCCTCCGATGAGAGCATTCGTTATCGTCTTATTGTTTGTCTTGCCATTGGCCGCCGCCGATTCCGGCGTTCTCATTCCGGGCGACCGAAACGCTCCGGATCCGAACATCCTGTCTCTGGAGGAGATGGCGCTTGATATCCTGATCGACAACGGTACGGCGCGCGTCGCTGTCCGCGAAATCTTCGCCAACCATACGGGCCGGAATCTTGAAGGCACCTACAGCTTCGCATTACCCGTCCGGGCGGTGCTTTCAGATTTCGCAGTCTGGGACGAGCTAACGCGCATTCCCGGCGTCATTCTCGAACGCAAGCGCGCCGGCGAGATCTATGACAGTCTTCGGTCTCAGACAATTGATCCAGGCATTCTTCAAATGGGTGAACGCGGCGCTCAGGAAGCAGCACGCAGTTCCGAATTCACAGCCCGGGTGACACCGATTCCGGCTCGCGGCACCAAGCGCGTTGAGATCGAATACCACGAGCGTGTTCCAGTCGAGCAGTTCGAAAGCGTGCTTGCGATTCCGCTGAAGCCGGATACCTACCAGGCGCAAATAGCCGGTCGGCTCGACGTCAACCTCACGCTTCTATCGGAGCGCCGGATTGCCGGCTTTGACGGAATCGGCAAAGCGTATCCATTGAAGATCAGCGAGCGCTCGCCAAATCGGATCCGCGCGTCGTATTCGGGCACCGGTGTCGCGCTGACGGAAGATTTCGCGGTGAAGTACAGCGTCGATCCATCAACCGCGGATACACTTCGAGTCGTTACTTATCGAAACCCCGCGCAGACCCCACCCACCGGCTTCTTTCAAGCGTCCGGACTTTTCGGTTTGGGAGTGACTCCTCAAAATTCCCCGCCACGCACGGTGATTGCAGTATTCGATACGTCGCTTTCGATGCAATGGAACAAGCTCGACAGCAGTTTTCAGGCATACGAAAGCCTGCTGCGATCGCTTCGGCCGCAGGACCGCTTTAATGTCGTGGTGTTCAATTCGGACGTATCTCTCTTCGCCACAGCCGTACAGCCCGCGAATGCGGACCAGGTTGAGCGGGCGCTTGCGTTTGTGAAACAGAGCAGGCTGCGCGGCGCCACTGATCTGGGGATGGCACTGGATCGCGCGCTGGCGCAGGCCGGCGCAAACGCCTACGTCGTCTTGTTCACCGATGGCGGTTCAACACAGGGTACGGTTCAAAATGCGCGCCTGGTCTCGAATTTCAACGCTCAATGGACTCGCCTGGCCGAGCAGCAGCGCCCCCGGATGTTTGTCTTTGCTGTTGGCGATGACGCCAACCTCCCGGTGCTCAGGCAGGTGAGCAGCGCCAACGGACTGTTCGAGTGGGCGCGAAGCACAGAGCCGGTGGACTTCAAGATCCAACAATTTATCTCCAAGATCGGCCGGTTTCCGATTGGCTCGCTGCAGCTTTCCGTTGCGCCTGCCGGCAATACAGACATGGTGTATGCCCTGGAACCTGCAGTTTTCGGAGGCTCGGAGCAAACATGGATCGGCCGATACCAGCAGCCGAACCCTTCCGCGATGTTTACCGCAACGGGCCAGCGTAACGGAACAGCCGTGACTTTGAGTGCGAACGCGCCGCTCCCGGCCGACTCCCAGGATCACCCGGCCCTTCCCCGTACCTGGGCGAAAGCACGCGTGGATGCCCTGCTCGAAAAGATAGACAGAGACGGCGAGGACAAAGCATCAATTGACGAAATCATCCAGCTCTCCCGGAAGTACAAGTTTGTCACGCCCTATACGTCTTTTCTGGCGGCGCCACGATCGCTGTTAAGGCCGCGCGTGATCCGCCCGGGCGACCCGATCCTGCGGGTCAAGACCGATGCGTCGATTCGCTCTGTGATTGCGATTTTTCCATTCGGACTGATCAAGCCATTGAGATATCTCAAAGGCGAAGACATGTGGCAGACGCGCTTCCTCGCGCCTGCCGACACGCCGGACGGAACGCATCATGTGCAGCTTGTTCTCAAGGATGCCCAGGGAAACGCGTACCGCGAGGAAAAGACTTTTGTGATCGCGAGCAAGCCGCCGGTTGTGCGAACCACGCTGGATCGAACGAGCTACCACAGAGGAGAAACGGTACGGCTGCAGGTCAGCGCCTCGCAGACGACGCGAACGGTCGTGGCGCGAATGTACGGTGTGGCGCCGATCAGGCTGGCGTGGAACGCGGAAGCGCGCTCGAACACCGGTGAGTTTCGAATTCCTGATGATCTGCCGGCCGGCCAATACCGGGTCATTGTTTCGGCCGAAGACTTCGCCCGTAATATCGGTACGCAGGAGGTGAGCCTTGCGGTGGTTCCGTAGCGTAGCCGAAGAGCGGCACCAGACTGAGCTAGCCGCGGAGCGGCGTAAGAATGTAGCCTACGGCATAGCCGCGGAGCGGCGTCAGAATGTAGCCCACGGCGTCAGCCGTGGGATGAACGTTTCCAGCGATCCAGCCCCGGAGGGGCGAAAGATTCTTCCGCCCCTCCGGGGCTCACCGGAAGCTAAACCTTTACCCCGGCCTCACGGCCGGGGCTACATTCTTACGCCGCTCCGCGGCTGGAAACCGCCTTTTGTCCCTTCGCCGCTCCGCGGCTGGAAAACATCTCTTCTCGTCGTCTTAATCGTCGCGTTAGCCCTTGCGGCTCACGCTGAAGTTCCCTCATGGCTGCAGTGGCTGCCGTCATCGTCTCCGGCTTCGAGCGTCCTCTACCGCACGGTCCCGACGCTCTCGGGTCCAACTTCCGTGCGCCGGCCGCCGCGAGAGACCGCGCCGGGGCTTGCCACGCTCAGCGCGCGAAGCCCGTCGGACGTCGAACTGATCACGCTTACGGCCCTGGAGTATGAAGCTCAACTCGATTTCACAAATGCGGAAGCCCGGTGGAAATTGCTCGATTCAATGGCCACGGATCGTGTTGCAAGCCAGATCGCGCTGGCCGATTACTATCACAGGCGGATGCAGCCGCAACAGGAACTGCTGGCGCTGGCGGCGGCAGACGCAAGATTGCAGGCAATCGAAGATCGGTTGCAGCCCGAGACGCAGCAGCGCGCCTGGAAATTGCACGAGCGCATCCAGCAGTTGATCCGGGCGGAAGCCATGCCGCCCATGCTCGCCATTCAGGATTACGAAGCCTGGATCGCCAAGTATCCGCGGGCCGATTCTCTCTACCGGGGCTACTTCGACGTTCTTCTCGAAAACGGCATGGTCACCGCCGGTTCGCAACTCCTGGAACGTTATCAGCGAGCGTTTCCCAGCGAGCGTTTCTTTCCTGTTCGCGCCAGGACATCCCTTGCCGAGAAGCGAGGATCCCCGGGAGGCGCACTAGCGGTTTACGATGCTGCATTTGATCCTCTGTGGCCGCAGGGGCTGCTGGATGGATATTTCAAGCTGCTGGCCGATTCGCACAAGCTCTTCGACTTTTATCAAAGCGCGCGGCGAGCCGCGATAGCTAGGCCGCTGGATCTTGCTCCGGCAGCCCGTCTTTTTCACTATTACAAGAAACAATCCGACGTCAGTGCCGCCAGTCGAGAGCTTTCGGAATTTCGCGTCCGGAAGGAAGCTGCCAAAGCCTCATGGACAGCGGCCGAGCTGAACACTCTCGCCAAGCTCTTCGATTCGGTAAATGACTACGATGAAACCGTGCGCTACGCTTATGCGCTCTACAGCCTGCCCGGTGGGGACGCGCCCTCGCAGGAGACCGCGCTGGTCCAAATCATAACGACGCTGTTGAAAGCGCCGGACCAACCCATCCGGTTCGGCCGCGGAGACCTCTCCTTCTACCGCGATATCGCGACGATCGATCGTTCGCCGGGCTTCCTCAATGGAATCCTCTCGCTGATCTTCAATTCCCAGTATCCGGATGTTCAGTTCACGTCCCAGGAACGAAAGGGCGAAGCCTATTTCCACAGGGCGAAAGCGGCGGATCTTTACGCCTTGCTGTCGAATCGCTTTCCTCGTTCTACTCGACGCTCGGAGCTGCTGTCGCGGATCATCGAAAGCTACGCCCTGTACGGTGAGGATGAGGCGATCATTCGCCAGGGTACCGCGTTCATCAACGATTTCCCCGATGCAGAGCAACGGACAAGGGTAGCGCTCCAGGTCGCGGATGCGTATGCGCGGCGCAAGCAGGTTCCGGAAGAACTCGCGGTGTACGATCGATTGCTTGCCGAACTTGCCGCCAGGGCGCAGCAGGTTCCTCTCGGTAGCGGCCGGCCCCGCTCGGCCGACTACGCTCAGGTGCTGCAGCGGTACATCTCCCGGCTGAGCCAGTTGAACCGGATTCCCGACGCGCTCGCATTGTACAGGCGCGAACTCGATCGCAACCCCGATGATCCGGGCCTGTACGACCGCCTTGCGGATTTTCTCGGCGCCAATCAAAGGGCCGGTGACATCGAGCAGATTTACCGCCGCGCCATTCAGCGTTTTCAGGATCGATCGTGGTGGCACAAGCTGGCCCGGTTTTATCTTCGCAATCGGCTCGCCAACGATCTGCGGACCCTTTCGCGACAAGTTGTGGACACATTCGCGGGCACCGATGTGGAAGCCTACATCGCTGATGTGATTGCAGACGCGGCGCTCGAACGCAGGCTGCAACTGGAGATCAATCTCTACGCTCATACGCGTTTCCCGCATGACCTGAGATTTGTCCAGAATCTGATTTCCCTGTATTCCGTCGATGTGACCGCGGATTCCGCTGCCTTAACACGCCTGCTCGCCGATCACTGGTATGAAGACGAGGGCATCAGGCGCATGTACTTCGAACGGCTCTCCGCCGCCGGCGCTCTGGCTGGAGCCGTGCGCGGCGCCGTTGATTTGTTTCCGGCTACCAGCCGCGGCAGTTGGGCCGAAATGCAAGCGGCCAATCCGGCAGTCACTCGATTCATTGCTGAAGCCGAAGCCTGGCAATCACATTTTGAAACGGCTGCAACGACCATGCGGGCTGTGGCGGCCGCCTATCCTGCCGATACGGTGTTCGCAGGACGTGCGTCCGAGCTGTACCGGTCGCTCGGCGCATACGACGCCAGCAACACCGCTGTTGCGGCCTCGATTGCAGAAGACCTCGCACGAAGCGAGCCGCGGAACAGGGAGCGGATAACCCGGCTTGGCGAGATCTATGCCGACCGCGAAATAATGACTACGGCGCGCAGCGTCTGGGCACGGCTTCCGGGGATCGAGCCCGGCAAACCCGAGGGCTATCTTCAAGCGGCGACACTCTTCTGGGACTATCTCAGCCCGTCCGACGCGCTCAACTGGCTGCAGCGCGGCAGGGCTCGACTGAAGGACCCCTCTCTGTGGGCATACGAGACGGGCGCCATTCTTGAGTCGCAGAACCGCCGTCCGGAGGCTGTTGCGGAATACATAAAAGGCGCGCTCAGCCGGCAGGGCGGCCCTTCCCAGGCGCGCCTTCTTCGCCTCGCCACCCGTCAGGATTACCGGATGCTGGTGGACGATCAGACGAAGCGGCGCGTGGACGCCTCGCCGGAAGATGCGGAGGTTCTCAAACTTCGGGTGAGCCTGCTTCGTGCGCAGGAACGGCAGCCAGACGTGGAGTCGCTGCTTCTGGCGACAACCGATCGGACGTCTTCGCGCGAAATCCTCTCCTACGTCCGGCGAGTTGCCGACGAAGCCGCCATGCGTCCAGTCCAGGAACGGGTGATCCGCCGCGAAGTCCAGCTCGAATCCGATCCGCAGGAGCAACTGCGCCTTCGGCTCGAACTCGCACACTTCCTCGAGGCCCGGGGCAATCTTGCCGCGGCCCAGAGTGAATTCGAATCCATTTACCAGGCGAATTCCCTCATCAGCGGCGTCATTCGGGCGACGGCGGATTACTACTGGCGTCACGATAAACCGCGCGCCATTCGAGTGCTCGCAACTGCTGCAGAACGCGCGCACGCATCGCTCAAGAAGGATTATCTGGTCGAAACGGTGCGGAAGTCGATTGAAGCGAAGCAATACGCGGACGCGACTCAGTCTGCCCAAAGTCTTCTTCGCGTGGATCCAATCAACGGTCAATATGTCGCTTTGATGGGTGACGCTCTTGCTGCCGCTGGAAGAGAAACGGAACTTCAGCAACTTTACGTTTCGAAGATCTCCGAGATCCAGCAATCGCAAATCCCGCAGTCGGAGAAAACCGATCGCATTGCGGCAATGCGCCGGGGTTTGATTCCGGTTTTTGTGCGGCAAGGTAAATTCCGCGAGGCGCTCGATCAATTCATCGAGATCATCAATCGGTTCCCTGAGGATGACATCGTTCTTGCCGAGGCAGGACGTCTTGCTTCGCAGCAGAATTTGCGGGCACAACTCACCGACTACTACGCGAAAACCGTGGCGAATTCGCCGCGCGATTCCCGCTGGTCTATTGTTCTCGCTCGCCTCCAGACGCAGTTCGAAAATTATCCGGCTGCCATCGAAGCCTATACGAAGGCCATGACCGCACGCCCGGAACGGCAGGATCTGGCGATCGCCCGCGCGGAGCTGGAAGAACGGACGTTTCGATTTGCCAACGCAATTGGTACTTACAATGTTCTCTATGAGCTGAGTCACAAAAAGCCGGAGTGGCTCCAGCGCATCGCAGTGCTGCAGGCAAGACTCGGTCAGAATCAACAGGCCCTTGCCACCCTCCAGCGGGCCTACATCGAGAACAGATCCGAGGCTTCGCGAGAATACGGCCGCGTAGCGCTGGCGCTTGAAGAACTGGGAATGGCGGATGCCGCCGCCGACTTCATCCAGCAGCAATTAGTGAGCGCCCAGAAT
>QHXD01000125.1 GCA_003223895.1 Acidobacteriota bacterium | reverse complement strand
CCGAAGGTACTCAACCTGAATGCCGTCATCCGCAACATGGACATCATGCTTCAATCGCTCATCAGCGAAAATGTCGAACTGGTCCTCAATCTCAGCGACGGACTCTTGAGCGTCGAAGCCGACAAAGGCCAAATCGAACAGGTGCTGATGAATCTCGTCGTCAACGCCCTGGATGCGATGCCTGAAGGCGGGAAGCTCGAGGTCCAGACCACAAATATACATCTCGAAAAAACCACTTCTCCCGATCTCGATCTCGAAAGCGGCCGCTACGTCATGTTTTCCGTCCAGGACACGGGCCGCGGCATGGATCAGGAAACTCTGTCCCATATCTTCGAACCGTTCTTCACCACCAAGGACAAGTCGAAAGGCACGGGCCTCGGCCTTTCGACCGTTTACGGCATCGTGACGCAGAGCGGGGGATACATTTCCGCGACCAGCCAGCCGGGACAAGGCACCACCTTCAGAGTCTACCTGCCGGGATTCGAGGCCTCAGCCGAACCGCTGGAGACCAGTCAAATGGAGGCTCCGCATGGGTCCGAAACGATTCTCGTCGCGGAAGATGCGGATCTGATCCGCCAGCTCACACGGGAAATCCTGGAGGTCCGCGGCTATAACGTCATCGAAGCGTCCGACGGAGAAGAGGCGCTCCAGATTTGCAAGAGTTACGTCGGGACCATCCATCTCACGCTCTCGGACGTCATCATGCCAGGAATGAATGGACGAGAGCTTGCGGAGCAGGCTGTCCGGCTAAGGCCTGATATGAAAGTGCTCCTCATGTCAGGATATGCGGATGAAATCACCAGGTCCGGTTATATCCATCCCGGATTTCACTTCATCGAAAAACCATTCACATCGAACTCACTGGCTTTGAAGGTCCGGGAGGTGCTGGATCATCCGGAGTCCTGAGCTTATTCATGCGCGTCCTCGTAACAAGTGACTACCGGGCGCTGAGCCTGCAGGCTGCGCAGATTGTCGCTGAGGCGGTGTGCCTGAAACCCGATCTGGTTCTTTGCCTGCCGACCGGGAATACGCCTCTGGGAATGTATGAAGAGCTCGTCCGAAGACATCGGCAAGAAGGCCTGGACTTTTCGCGTGTTCGGACGTTCAACCTGGACGAGTACATCGGCCTCGGACCGGACCATCCGGGAAGCTATCGCGCGTACATGCGGCTTCATTTTTTTGGTCACGTGACTGTCGCGCAGGAGAACATCCATATTCCGAACGAAACGGAGAGCGACGATTACGAGCAGGCGATTCTCGAAGCGGGCGGACTCGATCTGCTCATCGTGGGCATCGGCGCTAACGGACACATCGCTTTCAACGAGCCCGGATCGAGCTTCGCGTCGCGAACGCGCGCCGTAGCGCTCGCCACCGAAACACTCGCGAATGCGCGACGACACTTCGATAATGAGGCCGACGTGCCTCTCACAGCGGTCACGGTTGGTATCCGCACCATTCTCGACGCGCGTCAGGTCCTGCTGCTCGCATCGAGCGCGGACAAGGCCGCCGTCGTAGAGCGCGCTATCCGGGGGCCTGTTTCGGAATCTCTACCAGCCTCCGCTCTTCAGCTTCATCCCAACGTTCTCGCCATCCTCGACCAGGCGGCCGCGGAGTGCTTACGATAATTAATTGTCAGAAAGAAAATCCCACGACCAATTCCAGCTGATTCAGACGTGTTCCGGGAAACGGCTCCTGTCCAAACCGCCTTTTGTCGGCTGCCCAGCGCGTGTACCGAATCGCCGGCGCAATGCGCAATCCTTCCACGCGCGTGGCGGCGCCCATTCCGCCGGTAATTCCGTAATGAGAATAGTTCCCGGCGTTTGCATGTGCGATCGCGCGAAACGACGGACCAAGTTCGATTATGGGCGCCACCCTGGAACCTGACATCCTATACTTCGCAAGCAGCGGAAATTGCCAGGTGATAAATGCTGTACGCGTACCATTTTGAATCGATCCATCCGGGAGGTGTGCCCGGTCGATCAAATGTTCAGGCCGGTATAATCCGTCCACTTCCACAGACAAGCGCTCGCGGAGCGGAAGCTCAATCATTATTCCCGCCATCGCGGTATCCGAATCTGAGACTGAAGATGAGAGAAAGGCCGGCTCGAAACGGTCCCGCAAAAGGTTTGTCAAACCAAGTCCAGCCACTCCGCCCAGGGATAGCTGACGCCCGAAAGCCCGGGGCCTCACTGACGTTGATGTTTCGTGCACACCAACAAGAAATTGGAATTGATTTCGCACTCCACCCAGGTTGTCGTTGTTGACCCACCGCGTGTAGCGCAGTGTCGGTGCGACGCTCAAGCGCCAGAGCGGTATCTCCACGCCTGATCCGGCGGTAATTCCGGTTTGGTCCCGATTTTCCTGAGGCAGAAACGAAGGACCCAATTCAACAAACGGCTTCACGCGGGGAGCGTCGATTCTGTATTTCCCGAGCAAAGAGAACTGCCAGGTGAAACCTTCGGCAGTGAAAGGACCGAGCGAGCTAATGGTTATGCCGCCAGGAAACTCGATGGGCTCTGCCAACACAGTAAGCGTTGTGGAACGGATCCTGCGTCGAATGGCATCGATTTCAACGGATACCTGCCCGGGAAGCGCGAGCTCGAGCACAGGTCCAACCATGAACCACTGGGAAGCGTTGGACACATGTTGCGTCGTACCTCCCAAAAAAGTACGGGTGGTGGGACGAAAGTCATCACTCAGACTCACGCCTGCCAGGACGCCGAAAGTGAACTTCTGCCCGAAGGCAGCAGGCGAAATCGACAGGAAGGACAACGTGAGAAAAAGAATCCAGAGCAGACCTCTGCGTTTCGTCAGCCACAGCATTTGCGGCTTAGACGATACCTTGAAGCGTACGTTAGCCGAGTGGACTTACCTCAGCCTGTCCGCGGCTTTTGCAATTCCGGCGTTGGCGCAGGCTGCGTCCTTGTCTCCACCCGGGGCGCCGCTGACGGCAACCGCGCCGATTGTCGCTTCCCCGACCTTGATCGGGATGCCACCCTGAGCATTGATCGTACCCGGAATGGTAGCGGGCGGTGCTGCCTGCCCGGCGGGAGGAGGCGTGGCAGGCCCTGACGGCCGGTTGTAAAGCATCGTGGCGGTAGCTTTCATCTTCGCAACTTCCGTGGTCGAAGCGGTTGCGCCGTCGTCGCGGAACAGTGCCTTTGGTGCGTTGAGGCTATCGACTACCAGCACAGTCACCTTGTAGCCGTCGGCTCTGCACTTGGCCAGTGCTTCCTGCGCGATCATCTGGGCCACGTCCATCGTGAGTATCTTCGTCGTTGGAAGCTGCGCGAAGGCGCTCGTCGAAAGAGCCGCAATCGCGATAGTGAAGAGAACAAACTTTGTGAGTTTCATCGTCGTGAGCTCCTCGTTAGTTGGGATGCCTGCTATTCTATTCCGCTTCGCCGCCCGGTATTCCATTAATTTCGTCCATCTTACCCCTACCCAAAATTCTGTTGACTGCGCAAAGTGCGCCCCATACCGTATGTCCATCAAAATTACATCTCCGTCATGAGGTGATTTATGACCAACCTTGATAGACGAACCTTCCTGACCGCGGCCCTCGCTTCGCTGGGCCTGGCAGCGACGAGTGCGGGTAACCGTTCGGCGGCTTTCGGACAAGGGACTGCTTCGGCCAAGCCCTACCGCATCGACATCCATCATCATTTCGGACCACAGGTATGGGTGGCCGAGGTCAAGGGACGGCCTCTCCTGCAGGCAGCGAACACAACCTGGACTCCGGCCAAGTCGATCGAGGACATGGATCGAGGAGGCGTCGCTGCTTCGGTGATTTCCATCACGAATCCCGGCTTGTTTTTCGGCGACAAGGCGGTCACAACTCGCCTCGCCCGGGCATGCAACGAATACGCAGCGAAGCTGGTGCAGGATCACCCGAACCGGTTCGGCTTCTTCGCCGCCATGCCCCTGCCCGACGTTGACGCCACACTGAAGGAAATCGGATACGCCTACGACACGCTCAAGGCCGACGGCGTCGGTTTTTTTACGAGCTATAGAGACACCTGGCTCGGCAATCCGGCTTATCGTCCGGTGATGGAGGAACTGAACCGGCGCAACGCTGTCGTCCACGTCCACCCGACAGCGGCCAATTGCTGCCGGGATCTGAATTATGCGCCGGGCGTAGGTCCGGGAAGCATGGAATACGGAACAGATACCACGCGCGCTATCACTGGCGTCTGTTTCAGCGGTGACGCCACGCGTTTTCCCAATATTCGCTGGATCTGGTCTCACGCGGGCGGCAGCATGCCGTTCCTCGCCGGCCGAATCGACGGGGCAGCCGCCAACTTCAAGCAGCAACTGCCGAATGGGCTCATCAGCGAATTGAAGAAGTTTTATTACGATCTGGCAGGCGCCGCCAATGCCGGCGCGATCGTTTCACTGCAGAAACTCGTAAACGTCGACAAGATCATGTTCGGAACCGACTTCCCTCCGGGCGGAACGAGCATGCAGGTTGCGCAGACACTGCGGGAGCTCAAAATGTTCAGCGAGAGTGACCTGCGCGCGATCGAGCGTGACAACGCAGTAAGACTTCTGCCGCGGCTCAGGACGAGCTAGTTTGAACGCGGGCTAAAGCCCGCGACTACATTTGGGGACAACCTATTCCGGCGAACATTTGGGGACAACCTATTCCGGCGAACATCTGATCCCAATGTAGTCGCGGGCTTTAGCCCGCGTTTTTAAGAACGCAACATGACCTTCCAAACGATCGGCAAAAGTCTGCGACGGAAAGAGGGGTTCCTGAAAGTCACGGGGCACTCCGTCTATGCCGATGACCTCCGGTTGGAGAACTGCCTCTACGGTAAGACCATCCGTTCAACCGTGCCGCATGCCAAGATTAAAGAGATCCGCTTCAAAGACGGGATTCCGTGGGACGAATTTACGATCGTGCTTCCTTCGGACATCCCAGGCCTGAACGCAGTCACCCTGATCGACGCCGAGCAACCCTTTCTTGCAGAGCGGGAAATCCGCCACGTGGCGGAACCGGTCGCGCTCATTGCCCACCGGGACAAGCATCTGGTCGAAAAAGCGCGCCATTTTGTGCACGTCGATGTGGAAGAACTTCCCGCCGTACTCACGATGGAGGAGGCGCTCGAGCGCAACAACGTCTTCAAATCCTACCTGGTTCAAAATGGCGACCCTTCAGAGAAGTGGAATGAGGCGGACGTAATCGTCGAGGAAACGTATCGCACCGGCGCCCAGGAGCACCTCTACATCGAGCCCCAGGCCATGATCGCCAATACAATCCCTGGCGAATCGGTCACCGTATGGGGATCCATGCAGTGCCCCTACTACGTGCAGAAGGCGCTGGCGCCACTGTTCGACTTGTCCCACGAGAATGTTCGCGTGGTTCAAACCGAGACCGGCGGTGGTTTTGGCGGAAAGGAAGAGTATCCCAATATGATCGCGGGTCACGCGGCCCTGCTCTCCTGGAAGGCAGGCCGTCCGGTGAAGATGATTTACGACCGGCGCGAGGACATGTGGGCGACAACGAAACGCCATCCCTCGAAGATCCGCGTCAAGGCGGCGTTCAAGCGCGATGGAACGCTGGTGGCCCTGGACATCGATATCCTCCTCGATGGCGGCGCATATCCAACGCTGTCCGCGGTGGTCCTGTCGCGCGCAACGCTTCATGCGTGGGGGCCGTACAAGTGCGGCCATACTCGAGTGCGCAGCCGCGTGGTGATGACCAACTCGGTTCCCTACGGCGCGTTTCGCGGATTCGGCGCGCCCCAGGCCATCTTTGCGATCGAGATGCACATGAACCGCGCGGCTCTCGAGCTCGGCATCGATCCCGTGGAGATAAGGCGAAAAAACTTCCTCCACCAGGGCGACCAGATGCCGACAGGCCAGGTCATCAGGGAAAAAATCGACCTGGAAATGATGATGGATCGAGCCCTCGAATTGTCCGGCTACCATCGAAAGCGGGCGGATTTCGAACAATTCAATGCGCAGAGCAGGCCACATCGCAAGGGCATCGGCCTGTCGGTTTTCTTTCACGGCAGCGGGTTCACGGGCAGTGGCGAGCTGCGCCTGGCATCGGAGTTATCGATGGCTCTGACCGGGCAAGGCGGCGTGGAGGTGTTTGCTGCCAACGTGGAGTACGGGCAGGGCACCAACACCGTGCTGACTCAAATCGCCGCCGAGGCCTGCAGGATCGATCCCGACCTCGTGATGATTCACCAGCCGGACACATCGGCCGTGCCGAACAGCGGTCCTACGGTGGCTTCGCGCACGACCATGGTCGTGGGGAAACTCGTCGAGCGCGCCGCGCTGGAACTTCGGAAGCGGCTCAAAGAGCCCACAGACTTTGAAGCTTCGGCAAGACAGTACCTGGCCGAGCACGGTGAACTGAGGATCACTGTTCAGTACGAACCGTCGTCGGATCTTCATTGGGACGACGAAAAATATCGTGGCGAGGCGTACGCCGGTTACGCCTGGAGTTGCGACGTGGCGGAAGTCGAAGTCGATGCTGTGGAATACATGGCTCGGGTCACAAATTTCGTTTCGGTCGTCGAGTGCGGACGCGTGATCAACCCACTTCTCGCCGCCGGCCAGATCGAAGGGGGTATAGCCCAGGGCATCGGTTTTGCGCTCTATGAGAACGTCGTCCTGGAACAGGGGGCGATGAAGAACAATCAGTTCACGAATTACATTATTCCCACCACCGCGGATACGCCGGACATTCACGTGAACTTCGTCGAGTTTCCTCATTCCAATCCCGGGCCATACCAGGCGAAGGGCATTGGTGAGATGCCGATCGATGGCCCGGCTCCCGCCATCGGATCGGCCGTTGCGCATGCGCTGGGCGGCCGATTCATCAACGAACTTCCATTGCTTCCCGAGCGGATCATGGACGTCGTGGAATCGTTATGATGCGCGTTTCTTTCACGGTCAATGGAAAGGATCATGAAGTCGCGGCTCCGCCAATGAAGCGCCTGCTCGATGTGCTTCGCGACGACCTCGCCTTGACAGGCGTCAAGGAAGGGTGCGGAGAAGGAGAGTGCGGTGCATGTACCGTTGTCATGGATGGTCTGCTCGTTCTGAGTTGTCTGGTTCCGATCTGCCAGGTCGAGGGAAAACACGTCACAACCATTGAAGGGCTCGCTGCCAGCGGGCACCTTCATACGGTTCAAAAAGCCTTCCTCGAGAACGGTGGCGCGCAGTGCGGCATCTGTACGCCTGGAATGATCCTTTCGGCCGCCTACTATCTCGACCATCCGGATGAAGCACGGGACATTCGCGAAGCGCTTGCCGGCAACCAGTGCCGCTGTACGGGTTACACGAGGATCTTCGAGTCGATCAAGGCGGCGTCTTCCTGATATGAGCTTCCAAGTAGTGACACCTTATTCTCTCGACGAGGCTCTCGGCGCACTTGCTTCCGGCGAGAAACTTGTTCCGCTCGCGGGCGCTACGGACCTGATGGTTTATATGGAAGCCGGCACTCTCGCTCCCTGCCGTTTTCTGAACCTGCAGGAACTGGACGAACTGAAGCCCACGCTTTCGGTAAATGGGTCGCTGACCCTCGGCGCGATGACAACATATCGCGACGTCCGTGTGAGCCCGATCCGGGAACAGTTTCCGATGCTTGCCTGGGCTGCCCGCGAAGTGGGTGCGCTCGCCATTCAGAGCCGTGGCACGTGGGCCGGCAACGTCGCCAACGCTTCGCCCGCGGCCGATGGCGTCCCCGCCTTGATGGCGTATGATGCCGAAATCGATCTCTGGAGTAAGAAAGAACGCCGGCGCGTTCCGCTCGCAAAGTTCTATCGCGGCTACAAAGAAATGGATCGCAGGCCTGATGAGCTCATCGCCGCCCTTCATCTGCCTCTGCCACAACCCGGATGGGTCGACTACTACCGCAAGGTGGGCACCCGCCGATTCCAGGCCATTTCCAAAACGCTGCTCGCCGGCCGCATTCTTCTCGACGCGGACCGCGCGGTGCGGGATATCCGAATGGTTTTCGCCAGCATAGCCCCCTACACACTTCGCGCCGTTCAAACCGAAGCCATAGTACGCGGCCGAGAATTGACTCCGGAGGTGATCGAGGAAGCAGCACAAGCGATTCAGGACGAGATCCATCCGATCGACGATATCCGCTCTACCGAAACTTACCGACGACGCGTCACATCGAACCTCGTCCGTGATTTTCTTTCCTTATGAACATTGACGAATTGAATTCGCTGGATCGCCCGCAATTCGTAGGAGCGATCGGCTGGGCCTTCGAGCATTCACCGTGGGTGGCGGAACGGGCCTTTGACGCAAGGCGGAAGAGGGCCTTTCCAAACATTGAAGCCTTGCACGAGGCTTTGGTAGCGGAGGTTGAGAAGGCGGAACCGGAAGAGCAGTTGGCGCTTCTGAGAGCACATCCCGATCTGGGAACGCGCGCCCGCATCAGCTCGGCGTCTGCGGAAGAGCAGGCCGGAGCGGGTCTCAACACCCTCACGCCGGAAGAATTCGAACGCTTTCAACGGCTGAATTCCGAGTATCGCGCGAAGTTCGGTTTCCCTTTTTTGTTCGCGGTCAAGGGAAGCAGCAAGTACGATGTGCTTCAGGCGCTCGAACAGCGGATTGGAGCCCCGCCGGACGAGGAGTACCGCGAAGCGCTGCGGCAGGTGTATCGGATCGCGGAGTTCCGGCTGCGGTGTGTGATGGAATAGACACCGGGGGAAATTTTGAAATTGGACGAATCCTGCATCTCAAATCCGAAATCCGAAATATCAGATTGGACTGGCCGAGGGTTCCGGATTGAGCGCAGTCCAATTGAAGATTTCGGATTTCGGATTTGAGATGCAGGATTCGTCCAATTTCAAAATTTTTCCCCAGGGATTCTTGACATGGAACAATTTGCCAGCGGCTGGAAGCGCAATTATTACGGCAAGGGTGACGTCATCGTTTACCGATTGCGTCGCCGTGGAGAGCCTTCCGTCTTCGGAGCCAACATCAAGATGCTGGTGTACGGCGATGCTTTCTGGCCGACCTACACGACCGGCGACAACACCGGGCTGATCGCAACCGATTCAATGAAAAATTTCATCCAGCGCGAGGCGCTCAGCTACGAGGGCCCGGATCTCGAGGGCTGTTGCCAGTTCCTGGGCGCAAAGTTCCTCGAGACCTATCCGCAGGTGGAAGGTGTTCAGGTTTCGGCCATCGAAATCCCATACTCGGCTCTCACGGAAGAGAGAATCGCTTTCGCCCCGTCCGGTCCGGAACGGGCCATGGCGCGGATCGAGCTTGGCCGCAAAGGGACCATCGAAGCGGCATCGGGCAGTCGCGGGGCAGCGCCTTCCAGGGCTTTGTCCGCGACCAGTACACCACGCTTCCCGACCTTTTGGACAGGCCGCTCCACATGTGGCTGGACCTTGATTGGCTTTACGACGAGCCCTCGAATGCGTTGAACTCGGGCTCGGTTTCAACCGCCATACGCCGCATGGTTCATGACACGTTCTCCGGCTTCGAATCGGGAAGCATTCAACAGGTCATCTATCAAATCGGCACGAAGATCCTGGCGGAAATTCCAGTGATCGCCGAAGTCCATCTGGAGGCGAACAACCGAACGTGGGATACGGTTATCGAGCGGGGGCAGGAGACCGGCGTATATACCGACGCCCGCCCACCGTATGGCTGTCTCGGTCTGAGGCTCAGGAGATAACATGGCTTCGCTCTCGACACATGTGCTGGACACATCGCGGGGCCTTCCCGCAGCAGGCATCGTTGTTGACCTGCACGTTGTGCGCAACGGCGAGCGGCAGCTCCTGAAGACGATCGTGACGAACCATGAGGGAAGGCCACGCGAGCCGCTGTCGAGTGACGGGCTCGAAGCGGGAACCTACGAGTTGACGTTCCACGCGGGTGACTATTTCCGCGCGGCGGCCGTGGAGCTGGCCGATCCGCCCTTTCTCGACGAAGTCGTCGTCCGGTTCGGGATCGCCGATCCGGCCGCGCACTACCACGTCCCGCTGTTACTCTCTCCCTATGGCTACAGTACCTACCGAGGATCCTGATGGACCGGTTTCCCGTTGTCGCTCGTGAGGTCATCGCGCGTTGCCAGTCATTGGCAGAGTGCACGGAAGAATCCGGTTTCACAACGCGCCCGTTTCTTTCCGAGCCCATGCGCGAAGTCCACACGCGGCTACGCGACTGGATGGAGCAAGCCGGGATGACCGCATCCATCGATGCCGTCGGCAATGTGCGCGGCTGTTATGCGGCGCGGCAGCCGTCGGCGCCGCGGCTGTTCATCGGATCGCATCTGGACACGGTTCCACGAGCAGGCGCTTATGACGGCATCCTTGGTGTCGTGTTGGGAGTTGCGCTGGCCGATCTCCTGAACGGACGCCGCTTGAAATTCCACATTGAAGTCGTCGGCTTCTCGGAAGAAGAAGGGCTTCGCTTCGGCGTACCGTTCATTGGGAGCCGCACGTTTATCGGCGATATCGACGACGAATTGCTCGGCCGCCGCGACGCGAAGGGCATGACCGTCACCGATGCGATCCGGGCGTTCGGCCTCGATCCTTCGCGAATCGGCGACGCACAAGCCGGCAACGACGCACTCGCCTACTTTGAGTTTCACATCGAGCAAGGTCCGGTACTCGAAGCCCTCGGCCTCCCGCTGGGTGTTGTAGAGGGGATTGCCGGCCAAAGCCGCTTCAGTGTGGTCTTCGAAGGCCAGGCCAACCATGCCGGAACCACACCTATGCACCTTCGCCGCGATGCGCTGGTCGGAGCGGCTGAATGGATCGGTGCCGTGGAGAAGGAAGCGCGAAGTACAAGCGGCCTCGTTGCAACCGTTGGACGGCTCGAGGTAGAGCCTGGAGCAGGCAACGTCATCCCGGGCGTCGTCCGCACCACTCTCGATGTCCGGCATGCGGATGACGCCATCCGCACAGCGGCTATTCAGCGCCTTCACCATCATGCCGGAGACATCGCGGCGCGCCGCGGACTTTCCGTTTCCTGGAAGCATCTCCTGGATCAGGCCAGCGTGACGATGGACGCTTCTTTCTCTCGTCTTCTCGAGCACGCTGTGGACGCCTCAGGTTACACGGTGCACCGGATGACCAGTGGTGCCGGCCACGATGCCATGATTGTCGCTCGGCGAATGCCGGCCGTTATGCTATTCCTCCGCAGCCCTGGCGGCATCAGCCACCACTCGCGCGAAACCGTACTCCCGGAAGACGTAGAAGCCGCCCTCGTCACCGGCATGCGTTTCCTCGAAGCGATGGAGGCGCGGCATGACTGAGGTTGTCGTGCGTGGTGGAACTGTTGTAACTCCCGAGGGAATGCGCCAGGCGGACTTGGCCATCGAGGGCGGTTTCATCCGCGCTGTTGAACCCGAAGTTCCCGGCGGGCAGGAGGAAATCGATGCCCGCGGATTGTTCGTGTTTCCCGGTTTGATCGACGTCCATGTGCACTTCAACGAACCGGGCCACACCGAGTGGGAGGGCGCCGCCACCGGCAGCCGCGCGCTGGCCGCCGGCGGCGGCACTTTGTTTTTCGACATGCCGCTCAACTCGATTCCATGCACGGTAAATGCTCGCGAGTTCGATCTGAAGCGCTCTGCATTGGAAGCGTCGTCGGTCACCGACTTCGCGCTCTGGGGTGGACTCGTGCCGGGAAACGTCCAGGAGATGGAGGCGCTCGCCGAGCGCGGGGTCGTCGGCTTCAAGGCCTTTCTATGCCACTCGGGTCTCGATGAGTTTCCGCGTGTGGATGATCTTACCTTGTGGGAGGGTTTACGCGAAGCTGCGCGACTCGGACTGCCTGTGGCCGTTCATGCAGAGAACCATGAACTGATCGCGGCTCTGTCGCGGCGAATGATCGAGCAGGGCCGCCAGGGTATTCGAGACTTTCTGGAATCGCGCCCAGTCCTTGCGGAGCTCGAGGCGATCCAGCGTGCAACGCTGCTTGCGGGTGAAACCGGAGCCAGGCTACACGTCATTCATATCAGTTCGGGTCGCGGCGTGTTACTGGCCGCCGAAGCGCGTCAGCGGGGCGTAGACGTGTCCACTGAGACGTGTCCGCATTATCTGTTCTTCACGGGCGAGGATGTGGAACGTCTGGGAGCGGTCGCCAAGTGTGCGCCTCCGGTGCGTGACAGAAAAGAGCAGGACAACCTGTGGGCGGAACTGCTGGGCGGCAACGTGGATGTGATCGCGTCCGATCATTCGCCCTCGTCTCCGGATCGTAAGGCGGGCGAGTTCTGGCGAGCCTGGGGCGGCATCGCGGGTGTTCAATCGACCCTCGCCGTATTGCTCGATCAGGGATATCATCGCCGCGGCTTGCCGCTGGAGCGGATCGCCTCGCTGGTCGCCGCCGAGCCTGCCCGGCGATTCCGGATTGCGGATCGAGGCCGCATCGTAGCCGGCGCCTGCGCGGATCTTGTGCTGGTGGATCTTTCCGCGACATTTACGTTGAAGCCTCAGGACCTGTTGCAGCGTCATGCATTGAGTCCGTATCTGGGAGCTTCCTTCCGCGGAGCCGTGAAGCGAACGATCCGCCGCGGCGAAACTATCTTTGCGGAAGGTAAGATCACGGCAAAGGGCGGCGGTAAACTGGTGCGCCCAGTCCGGTAACGTATGAGGAACCACAAAGACACAAAGGCACAAAGAAATTCGGCAACCAGGGGTCAGACCCCTGGTTGCCGAATTTCTTTGTGCCTTTGTGTCTTTGTGGTTCCGCTTTACTAGTGGAAAAAGAGTATGTTCGATCTTGGCCACACGCGTAGCGTTTATCGCCACGATCATCTGTTGCTCACACCCGACACCTTCGTCCGGGCGCCTCTTCCCGGCATGCGAAAGGCGAACGCGATCATTCACGTTGCACCGGCCGTTGGAGCCCGGTTCACTCAGTTCACTGCCGAATTCGAGGAAGGAGGCCTGATGGCGCCCGCCGCCGACCAACGCTTCCTTTACGTAATCGAGGGTGAACTTCAGATGGACGGTCGATCTCTCGCAGCGGGCGACTTTGCGTACGTTCCTGCAGACGGCAACCTGACCGTTACCGCAAGACATGCGGCCCGTGCGGCTGTCATCGAAAAACATTACCAGCAACTCGAAGGTATACCGGCGCCGGCGTTTTTCGCGGGCAGCGAAAGCCGGATTAGTGCCGAGCCGCTGGAAGGGGATACTTCTCTCGAAGTGCGGCATCTCGTTCCGGACACTCCGGCTTTCGACTTCGCGGTGAACACCATGACCTATCAGCCGGGAGCGGCACTGCCAATGGTTGAGAGTCATGTGATGGAGCACGGTCTGTTAATGCTTTCCGGCGGCGGCATCTACCGGCTGGGCGAACAATGGTATCCGGTGAAAGCCGGGGATTTTATCTGGATGGCGCCCTACTGCCTACAGTGGTTTGGCGCGCTCGGTAAAACCGCAGCAAGATATCTTATATATAAAGACTGGAATCGGCATCCGCTTGGTGAACGGCGATGAAGCTGGAAGTCGATCAATCCCGGCTGGCTCAGGAACTGGAAACGCTAGGCGGCATCTCCGAAGCGCCGTCTCCTGTAACGACGCGCGTCGTCTTCACCGAGGCAGACCTCAGGGGCCGCGCATTTGTGAAGCAGCTCTGTCGCGAGGCAGGCCTCGTTGTGCGTGAGGATGCGGTCGGAAACGCCTTTGCGCGTTGGGTGGGTACGGAACCGGATCTTCCAGCAGTCGGGACCGGTTCGCACATCGATGCGATTCCAAATGCCGGTCGCTACGACGGAACCGTTGGCGTTCTGGGCGGCCTGGAGGCAATCCGGGCGCTTCAGCGTAGTGGTTTTCGCCCGCGACGCTCGATCGAGCTGTTGACGTTCACCTCCGAAGAGCCGACTCGTTTCGGCATCGGGTGCCTGGGAAGCCGGCTGCTGGGCGGGCTGCTCGATGCCTCAGTTGGCGAGCAACTGAAGGACAAGAACGGCACGTCCCTCGATGATGCCCGCACGCACGCGGGCTTCACCGGCCCGCTTTCTGACGTTCGCCTGCCCAAAGACTACTACTCCGCCTTCGTGGAATTGCATATCGAGCAAGGTCCGATCCTCGAAGCGCGGCAGTTTCCGATCGGGGTCGTCACGGCGATCGCGGCGCCCGCCAGCCTGCGAATCTCGATTGAAGGAGAGGGAGGCCACGCGGGAGCTGTCCTGATGCCCGATCGGCGCGACGCGTTCCTTGCGGCTGCAGAGATCGCGCTCGCAGTCGAATCTGCCGCTCGCTCGACCGGAGCGGAGGACACGGTGGCGACGGTTGGAGTCTGCGATGTCTTTCCGGGCGCCGTCAACAGCATCCCCAGCCGGGTCCGGATCGAGCTCGATGTCCGGGACATCGATCAGTCGCGCCGCGACGGGGTTCTTCGAAAGATCGCCGAGACATGCGATGAAGTTGCCAGGCGCCGTCGTGTAACGCTGCGGATTCAACCGTTGAATGCCGATCCACCCGCGCATTGCGCGCCGGCCGTCGTGAACGTCCTGAGCGAGGCCTGCGAAACGCATGGCTTCGGCTTTATGTATATGATCAGCCGCGCCTACCACGACTCCCTGTTTCTCTCCCGCATTGTGCCGACCGCGATGCTCTTCATTCCCTGCCGCTCCGGCTTCAGTCACCGTCCCGACGAATACGCCTCACCCGAAGCCATTGGCTATGGGACCCTTGTTCTCGCCGAAGCCCTCGCTCGCCTTTCTGGGCAAGATGTTATAGTGAATCATGCTTAAGCTGGGTGGAAACGTCGACTGCTGGTGCGGTAAGTGCAACATGATCCTTGCCCATACCATCGAAGCGATGGTCAAGGACAAGCCCGCGCGCGTTCACTGCAATACGTGCAAGGCGCAACATACATATAAACCCAATAAACCAGGCGAAACTTCTCGACGATCGCGAGCAGGAGAAGGGGGGGCTCCCAAGAGCCCGCAGGCCAGGAAGCCGCGCACGGGCAGCTACCAGGACTTATTGAAGGACAAGAACATCGCGCACGCGAAGCATTACTCTCCCAAGGACAAGTACACTCCCGGTGACGTCGTGCAACATCCCACGTTTGGCGTCGGCGTCGCCAGGGTCGTCCAAGAGACCAAAATCGAGGTGCTCTTCGAGGACGGCCCGAAGGTGCTGGTACATGGAAGGTGATCCGCCAGGCAGGCGGGGCGATCGCGTCTTCTCCTTAGGTTCATCCGAAGTCTTATCCGCCATCCCCGGTGTCGTCGTCGGCGCCCGGACTTGGCGTGGCGTCCTCGAGATTGTTGAGGAACCCGTTCGGTAATGCCACCTTTTGCACGCCGGTGGCTTTGCCCCGGACTACGCGCATGGCAGAGGGCGGAAAGGCCTGGAATCGATCGACATCCCGGAACAAGTCCTCCAGTTGTGCCACCGTCTCAACCCGCATCAAACCTGCGCGCAGTTCCGAAGACATCCGGAACCCTTTCGTGTACCACGATGCATGGCGGCGGAACGAGCGCATCGCCACCCGCTCACCGAACCAGTCGCAGAGCTTGCGGGCGTGGGCGAACATGATCTCCAGAACGTCGGCGAAATTCGGCGGGTCGACAGGCTCGCGGCCGGCGAAAACGTCCGCCAGGTCCCGAAACAGCCATGGCCGGCCCAGACAGCCGCGGCCGACGATCACTCCATCGCAACCCGTCTGGCGCATCATTCGGAGAGCATCCTGAGCCTCCCAGATGTCGCCGTTACCCAGAACCGGAATCCTTACCGCCTGCTTTAACTCCGCAATTGCATTCCAGTCCGCATGGCCGTGATAAAGCTGCGCCGCAGTTCGGGCATGCAGACCAACTGCCGCGCATCCTTCATCCTCGGCGATGCGGCCGGCGGTAAGAAACGTCAGGTAGTCCGCATTGATGCCGAGGCGAAACTTGATCGTTACCGGCACATTCCGGGCATTTTTCACAGCGGCCCCAACGATGTTCCGCAGCAGGTTCGGCTTCAGAGGGATCGCGGCGCCGCCACCTTTTCGAGTGACCTTTGGGACGGGACACCCGAAATTCATATCAAGATGGTCGATGCGTCCTTCATCGACCAGACGCTTCACAGCTTCGGATATGTAATAGGGATCACTTCCATACAACTGCAGGCTGCGGGGCGACTCATCCGGCCCGAAGTCCGCCAGCTTCAATGTCTTGTCGCGTCCGTCCACCAGAGGCCGCGCATTGATCATCTCGCTGACATAAAGTCCGGCCCCGAACTCCTTGCAAACAGACCGGAAAGGATAGTTCGTCACCCCCGCCATCGGGGCCAGCACGACAGGGGGCCAGATGGTCATTTGGCCGATCCTTAGGGCCGCGAATTCACCGGGTTGGGCGAGTTGCACTTCCCTGTTCAGGGTGCTGACGTAGACCTGGTCCATAAAGAGGCTATGTTACGACAAAAAATACTGTAGCGGCGGTCTATGACCGCTGGCGGTGCAGCAACTTGCGGGATCGTCGGCGGTCATAGACCGCCGCTACAGTTCGCACTATCCTTAAACCTTGTAACTTTTCGGAATCAATGAAGTTTTTATGAATGGAATGGGCGAGAGGGACGAACTGCTAATGCTGGCCGTCAGGGACGGCGACGTGGCGAAGCTGGGGCTGCTTTTCGATCGGCATCACCGCGTTCTTTTCGACTACTTCGCGCGCATGACCGGTGATCGCGCTGCAGCCGAGGATCTCGTCCAGGACGTCTTCTTCCGGATGCTGAAGTACAGGAAGACGTATCGCGATGACAGCCGATTTACGGCATGGATGTTTCATATCGCGCGGAACGCCCGGATCGATCACCACAAGAAGCGCCGCGGTGAGGTGATGTTTCCGGAAGAAGGCATGGAAGTACCGAGCCGCTCCCCGTTCCCGAACCAGGAACTGGAACAGCAACAGGAGACAGGGCTCCTCCAGCGCGCGTTGTTCAAGCTGTCCGAGGAAAAGCGTGAGGTGCTGGTGCTAAGCCGTTATCAGGAGATGAAATACGACCAGATCGCCGAGCTCCTCGGCTGCGAAGTCGGCACCGTGAAAGTCCGTGTCCACCGGGCGATAAGAGAACTGCGAGAAGTGTTTTTCAAACTTTCAGGTGAGAAAGCGTCATGGAATGCGAAGAAGTCCGAGACCAGTTTGCGGATTATTTGATCGATAACCTTCAGGAACCTGCCCGATTGGAGGTCCGGAATCATCTGGCCGCCTGCGAGTCGTGCCGCTCCGAAGCCGAAGGACTCAAAACGCTCTGGACGAAACTCGGCACCATCCCTGCTGCTGAGCCGGGTCCGGAGCTGCGAGCACGGTTTCAGGTAATGCTCGAAGCATATCGGCATGGCCTCGATCAGGCGCCCTCCCGCAGCTTCCGGCAGAGCATGAACGAATGGCTCGCGCGCTGGTGGCCCGCACAGCCGGTGCTGCAGTTCGGCCTCGCTCTCGTGCTGCTGGTTGTTGGAGTGGCCGCCGGATGGCGGCTACGGCCTGAGCCGGTGGTTCAGCCCAATGGCGAAATCACCGAGTTGCGCGGCGAGCTTCGCCAGATGCGCCAGATGGTTGCACTGTCGTTAATGCAGCAGCAGTCTGCAAGCGAACGGCTGAAGGGTGTGAACTGGAGTTATCAGCTCCAGCAGCCTGACCGTGAAGTACTGACTGCGCTTCTCGATACGCTGATGCACGATCCGAACGTCAACGTGCGTCTCGCTGCAGTTGATGCCCTTCGGCAGTTCGGCGGCCAGCCGGTTGTCAGGACCGGCGTCGTGGAGGCGCTCGGACGCCAGGACTCGCCCATGGTTCAGGTCGCGCTGATCGATCTCGTCGTGGACTTGAAGGAAAAAGAATCCGTCGACACTCTGCGCAAGCTGACTCAAGACGAAAAGCTGAATGAGGCCGTCCGCACACGCGCGCAAAAGGGCCTCCAGGAGTTGGAGTGATGAAACGGCTGGCTACCGCAACAACGAGTCTTCTGCTTCTGGTTCTTGCAG
>QHXD01000805.1:3509-4214 GCA_003223895.1 Acidobacteriota bacterium | reverse complement strand
CGGCAAGATTCCCCCGCTCACGCCGGAGGCCAGAGAACGTGCGGCCGAACGCGCAGAGGCGAGGCGCAACAGCGGGCGCGGTCTCGCGGATTCCTGGGAAGACCGAAGCTTGTACGACCGTTGTATCACCCGTGGATTGCCGGGCTCCATGATGCCGGCCATCTACGGGAACTCTTATCAGATTGTGCAGGCCCCCGGCTACGTCGCCATCACTTACGAGATGATCCACGAGACTCGCATCATTCCCCTCGACGCTCGTCCGCATGCCGGCGCCAACATTCGCTCTTATATGGGTGATGCGCGCGGCCGCTGGGAAGGCGATACGCTGGTCGTCGAGACCACGAATTTCAGGAACGAGGGAATCTACCGGGGAGCCAACTCCGCAACGTTGCGTCTGATCGAACGCTTTACGCGCGTAGGACCCGATACGGTGAAGTGGGCGGTCACCGTCGATGATCCGGCGACATGGACCAAACCATGGACATTTTCGATGCCTTTGACCAGGGAAGGTACACAGCCGGTTTTGGAGTACTCGTGTCACGAGGGCAATTTGGGTTTGAGGAACATCCTCAGCGGTGCCCGTGCCGAGGAGAAAAAGGCTGAAGAAGAGGCCGCGAAGAAGAATGCGAAGTAGGAGGAAAACTTGATGCGAGGAAAGATGCCGGTTCTGGTTGCCGTCATCGGTCTGCTGGTGGCCGCTGTGCC
>QHXD01000805.1:0-3477 GCA_003223895.1 Acidobacteriota bacterium | reverse complement strand
CAGGTCACGTTGCGAGGGACGATCACCAGGATGGAATGGATCAATCCCCATGCCTGGCTCCACATGGATGTGAAAGGCACTGATGGCAAGACAGTCAACTGGGCCATCGAACTTGGCCCCCCGAACTCGCTGATCAAACGAGGCTGGAAGAAGACGTCCGTCCCCGCCGGGGTCGAGGTTCTGGTCGTGGGTTACCAGTCCAAGGACGGTGCGAACCGGGCAAACGGCCGCGACATCACGCTTTCCGATGGCACAAAGCTCTTCGCCGGCTCGTCCGGCACAGGTGCTCCATATGAAATACCCGTTAAGTAAAACCGGCGTTCGTGTAGGTGTCATGCTGGCAATTGTTGTCGGATTTGCCGCGGCCGCCCAAAACGGACAGAGCCCGGAGAAGAGAATTACTCCCGCCGAAGTCCAGTGGCCGGCAGCCAGCGGGGCCGGAGTTGGCACATCGGGTGTGACAGGAATTCAGACTGTCGTTCTCAAGGGGGATCCTACCAAGCCTGGTCTTTACACGCTGCTCCTTCGCCTTGGGCCGAACAACAGGATTCAGGCGCACTCTCACCGCGATGACCGCGTTGCGACCGTGGTGTCGGGTAAGTGGTACCTCGGCTACGGCCGCCAGTTCAATGAGGCTGCTCTGAAAGAGCTGCCGCCCGGCAGTTTTTACACCGAGCCTCCGGGAGTCTTTCATTTTGCAATGACCAAAGCAGAAACGGTCACGATTCAGATCACGGGGATGGGTCCTTCCGACACGGTTTATGCCGATCCGCGTAACGATCCTACGAAGCAACAGAAGTGAGCAGCGACTGACGCGCAAACCCGTAGCGGCGGTCTATGACCGCCGGTATTTCTAGAAGCAGCTGTGAATGAATTCGCCGAGTGTATTCCCCTCCTCAAAGAGGAGGGGTGGCTGCGCCATCAATAAAAATGTTGCGAAGCCACCTTTAAAAGGCGCAGACGGGGTGGTCGCTCACGCACCATGTTTCAAAACGCATTCCGCAACGTAACTTGTGAGCGACCACCCCGTCCGTGCCATTTCGGAACGGGTCCTTTTTCTTGATGGCACGGCCACCCCTCCTTCATGAGGAGGGGAATGCGGCCTGACCTGCAATTCATTCACACCTTCATAGACCGCCGCTACAGTTGCTACGGCTCGATCACGCTCACGAGGATTCGCCGTTTCCCGAATTTTTTTGCTGCAGCTTTCGCCGGCATCCAGACTGATTGACAAATCAATGCAGCCGTCACAACCTATCTTCTGAAAGGAAGCGAGCCATGGAAGTCTTCGACGCTGTACGCACAATTCTGGCTGTACGTAGTTACAAGGAAAAGCCGGTGCCGTCCGACCTGATTCGGCGAATCGTCGAGGCGGGACGGCTCACGGGGAGCGGCATGAATGCGCAACCCTGGCGTTTCGTCGTGATCGAGGATCGGGAAAGCATCCGCCGGATAGGTGCGCTGACGCGAACCGGACCCTACGTCGCTCAGGCCCCGCTCGTGATCGTCGCCGCCATCGAGAGGACCCAATTCGCCGTGTCGGACGGCAGCCGAGCCATCCAATCGATGATGCTGACGGCGTGGGCGGAAGGCGTAGGCTCGAATTGGGTAGGCTTCGTGGGATCGCTGAACGAAGTGAAGCCGCACCTCGGCATTCCCGAAGAGCTGGACGTGTTGGCGGTCGTGCCTTTCGGTTATCCATCGAAGCCTGTGGGCAAGGGCAAGAAACAACGGAAAGCCCTCTCGGAGATTGCATATCGCGGCCGGTTCGGTCAGCCGTTTGCGTGAGGCTCAGTGTCCACGTTGATTGAAACTCTTGCCGCCGAACTGGAACGCCCGCGCGAACTGTCGGCCCGGGTCATCAACTATATCGGCGGGACGTACGGGGTTGACCACGACGCCGTCGGCCGGTTCCTCGTCGACGAGTTGCCAAAGCTGGAGGACTACGAGCTCGACCTGATTCTATCTCCCGTCTTTACGCCCAAATTGGCCGACCAGGCGGTGTTCGCTGACCTGCTTGGTGGCGACTCCGTTCCGCGGGAGCAATGGCCCGCGTTGATTCAAGAACTCGCCGACCGCCCCACTCTCGCGCAACTCATCACTGATGACGGGCGGTCGCATCCCGTACCCTTGCGCGAAGTGACCCTGGAGCGTTATGTCCATCGCCTGCGCCTCGATGCCACGATTCCCGAGTCGCTCTTCAAGCTGCTCGATCGAACTCCGCCGATCGGTGACCGCCCGATGCTCAAGGCTGTCGCCCGCCGCGCTGTCTGGGAGAACGATGCCCGTCGGAACATCCTGGCGCGCTACCTCGCGGCCAGCACCGACCGCGGCAGCTACCGTCTTGCTGATGCATTGGACCTGCTCAGCCTCGTCGAGAGCCACAAGCCCGCCAGTGTGGATGATCTGGTCGCGTGGATTCCGCGCAGGCAAGAAGCGCTCCAGGAACAAATCAACGTTGGCTCCGGCCCGAAACCGTTTTTCAGCGGACGCGCTGAAGAGTTGCACGGCGGTGAACGCGACCAGCGTCAGCAAGCTGATGTCCGCGTATCGGCGAAGGAAAACGAGCTTGCGTTTCTCAACCGCCTGCAGGAAGTACTGTCCAGTTGAAGACAAACGCGGGCTAAAGCCCGCGACTACATTGGAACCGAGTCGACCTCAAATGTAGTCGCGGGCTTTAGCCCGCGTCTGACCTCGAATTTCGGTTTAATTCCTCTGCCCCAATTGTTGCAGAACCTGCAGTGCTCGCTCTCGCAAGGATTGATCGGGACTGTCGGCCGCCTTGCGAAGATGGGGAATTGCTCCGGCCAAGTCCCCAGACCTGGCCAGTGCAATACCATAGTTGAATCGCGCCGCGGCATAGTCCGGCTTGAGCCGAATGGCAGTCTCGAAGTGATAGCGCGCCTCGCCGTTACGGCCTGCGGAAGCAAGCACGCTGGCCAGATTGCTGTGCGCTTCCGCATAATCCGGCTGGATCCGAATGGCCTCTCGAAACGCGGGTTCGGCCCGCGACAAGTCTCCGCCCTCGAGCCGCACGCCACCCAGACTGTTGTGCGCTTCAGACATGTCGGGATCCAGATCGATAGCCTTTTGGAAGGCCGCCAAGCCATCGGACGTTGAACCCTGTCCCAGGTAAACCAAACCCAGTTGGTGCCAGGTGGCGGCGTCGCGAGCGTCCACCGCCAGAGCCCGTTTGAGAATCTCAGCGGCACGTGCAAGCTGTCCTGAGGATCTCAGGCTGAATCCAAGTCTTTGGAGGGCTATCAGTGAATCCGGCTGGCGCCGGACCGCCTCCTCATAAAGAGGAAGGGCTTTGTCCATTTGCCCGCTGTCTTTCCACGCGTCGGCAAGTTGCAGATAGAATTCCATGCGGCCGGGACGATACTTTTCGATCGCTGCGGCAAGGTCCTGAATTCCCCGATTCAGGTTCGTCTTCTGGCTCACCTGCGCAACCGCCAGGTACAGTTCGCTCTCCGG
>QHXD01000804.1 GCA_003223895.1 Acidobacteriota bacterium | reverse complement strand
TGGCAGAAGTTGATCATGCAAAAATTACGGTTGCGGCTTCCCTGTATCGATCGAATCGAAAAAACCTTCACCGTTTTGGAAAAAAGGGCAGAGGATATAGGGCATTGCACAAAGTGCACACAAAAGGAGATGTCGTTATGAAGCGATGGTTGAGTGCCTCAGGAATTCTCTTCATAGCAGCGATTTTTGCTGGGACGCTTTCGATCTTCTCTCAGCGCGGCGGGGGAGGCGGTCAGCGCGGAGACCGCCCGCCTGCTGCCGGCGTGGGGCAACCTGCACCAAACCAGGATGTGCCCACTGTGAATGACGTCCCATTGATCCCCTTTGAATCGGTTCCGAACTTCTTCAAGATCAATCCTGATATGAATTTCGGCGAAACGCTCAGTGTGGCGGTCAACTCGAAGGGAAACATTGTTGTTGTGAATCATCCGGGAACTGCGACTTCGGGTCCGCTGTACGGAAATGCGACGACTCAGCTATGGGAATTTGATTCAAACGGCAAGTTCCTGCGGGAGATCGGCAAAGGCGTGTACGGTCTGGGATACGCTCACGCAGTCCGGTTCGACAAATACGACAACTTATGGGTTGTCGATAAAGGTACGAACTCCATTATGAAGTTCAACCCGGCCGGGTACGTCCTCATGAACCTCGGACGCCGTCCCGAGGGTTACGAGGGTTTCGAATTCAGGAGGGCGAGACCGGCGGACAAGATAGCAGTGGACGCATTATTTGACGGCCCGACCGACGTAGCGTGGGATGCCCAGGACAACATCTACGTCAGCGACGGCTACGTCAATTCACGCATCGGAAAGATGAGCAAGAACGGAGACTGGATCAGGTCGTGGGGATCCTACGGCACCGGACCCAGTCAGTTCAGAAATCCCCATAACATGCAGATCGACAAACAAGGAAATGTATACGTCGCTGATCGCGGCAACGGACGTATTCAGGTTTTCGATTCGGATGGCAATTTCAAGAAGTTCATCTGGCTGAACGCAGCCTACGATAAAAAGCGGCATCCCACACTCGGTAATCCGAATCCCATCCCCCCGAACGGGACGGCTCCCTGGTCGCTCTGTATTACGGCGAATGGGCCGACTCAGTATCTGTTCGCGATCGATCAGGAGCCTGGCCGTCTCTATAAACTCACGTTGGATGGAAAAATTTTGGGAATGCTCGGCGAATCGGGTCGTGGACCCAGACAATTCAATTGGCCGCATGGCCTCGCTTGTCCATCCGAGGACGTTGTATTCGTCGCCGATATGAACAATTGGCGGGTGCAGAAGCTCATTCTGAATGCGAAGCAGTCGGTGAGCCGATAGTACGGAACTGTAGCGGCGGTCTATGACCGCCGGCGATCTGTCTCGCATCAACTCGTTAGCCCAGCGTTCTCGGCAGCGATTCGCGACAGTGCAGTCTCATCTAAGTTTTGATAACCACGGGCTACCGCGCTCGACAGCTGGTCTCGTATTACGTTCGCGAAAGGCATGGGGACCGCCACATGTTCGGCGGCAAGCAGAACCAGGCCGACATCCTTCAGAACCATCGAAAGTGGAAAGGCAAGCGGCTCGTACTTTGATTGTGCAATCATCGGGCCGTAGACTCGATAGGCAGCAGAATCAAAGACTGTCTCTGTAATGATTTTCACAAATTCACTGGGGTCTAACCCCGCCTTCCGGGCAAACGCCACAGCTTCCCCCAGGCTTTCAATCATGGCGAATAGCAGAAAATTACTTGCCAGCTTCACCAAATTAGCGTGCGCTGCTGTAGACCCCAGCACGAAAGTTTTTCTTGCGAGTGCTTCAAACAACGGCGAACACCTTTCGATTCCGTTTTTCGGGCCGGCCGCAACGATCAACAATTTTCGGGAGGCAGCAACCTCCGGTCGCCCGAAGACGGGTGCGGCTACATAAATCTGAGCAGCCTTGGCGTGGACTTGGGCAAGCTTCTCGGAAAGCGCGACACTTATCGTGCTCATGCAAAGGTGGACAGTATCCGGCAAGAGTGCATCGAGGAATTTGTTGTTAGAGAAAAGTAGTTCTTCGAAAGCATTGTCGTCTGACAACATAGTGATGACAACGGAACTGTCGCAGCAGTCTTCTGGGGCATCGACCACTATCGCACCTCGTGTCACCAGCTCATCTGCTTTACTTTTCGTGCGGTTATACACAGTGACTCGATGACCGGAAGCCAGTAAATTGGCTGCCATCGGAAAACCCATGTTGCCTAACCCGATGAAGCTGACTTTCATCGCGTCTCCTCCAAAGCTGCTGATCGCAGTCGCCTGAGGGCTTGTCTGGTCCGCATGTTTCGCTGATCAGAAATCGAACAGGTACGTGTACTTCACAAGGAGGGCGCGGGTCAGCGTGGTCCGCTGTTGGTTATAGGGATCAACGTAATCCATCGTGACATCCCGTGTGTTGTAGACCACAAACAGGCCGTTGCTGGAAGTAGACAGCAACGCGAACCGGACATTTGTGCCCACCTGATTGATACGGCTGTTGTATTGCGTGAAGGT
>QHXD01000124.1:4098-33398 GCA_003223895.1 Acidobacteriota bacterium | reverse complement strand
TGTTGGAGAACAATATCTTGAGGGGCGACCCCGGCAGCTGCCCGTTCAGAGGACTCACCTGAGGATCTTTCGAGTAGAACCAGCGGCCCGAGATAGTGTGCTTCGTGCTCTGCACGTAATCGAAGTTGCCCACCTCCTGATCGCCGTTATAGATCGCCGGGCTGCTGAAAGAAGTCTGGCGGTAACCCGTCGTGCCGGAACTGGGGAAGAAATAGCTGCCGTTGTCGAGCTTGATGTTGAGAATATTCAACGCCACTGGATTGATATTCGATCCGTCACAAGCGACGTTCGTACCACCAAACGCATTGAAGTTACCATCGCCGGGATGATTCGCCGGACAGTTTGACGCCCCGAGAGCGGCCTTGAAACCTGGCGACCGCCGGTCGCCGTCAGGAATCGGCGGCAGGAGGGCGTTGGAAAAACCCTGCGAGCCGATTCCGTTTTTTTGCCGCGTTCCCTGGTAGCTGAAGAATGCGAACAGCTTGTTCTTGATCACAGGACCGCCCAGGACGCCGCCGAACTGGTTCTGATTCAAGATCTGCTTCGTTGTAGCGCTGGCCCGATTGTCGCGATTGTAGAAGAAGGAATTGGCGTTGAAAATCGAGTCTCGCAGATACTCAAACGCCGTTCCGTGGAATTGATTCGTTCCGGATTTTGTAACGACGTTCACATTTGCGCCCGGATTCCGCCCGTAGCTGGCGTCGTAGGTCGAGGTCTGAACCTTGAACTCCTGGAGGGCGTCTGGACTTGGTATTCCAACTCCGGCGTACAAGCCCGCATCATTGGCGCTTCCACTGTTGGCGAAATTGGTGACATTGACGCCATCCATCTGGAAGTTGTTTTGGCCCGGGTCGTTGCCATTCACCGACATGTTCTGCGTACCCTTGCCGAAGGCTGTGGCGTTGTTGGCGGTCGTATTGGTTCCCGCCGACAGGGCCAGAATCTGCGTGTAGTTGCGAGTGCTCAGTGGAAGCTGAGTGACGGTTTGGGAGCCTACAGTGGTCCCCAACGTGGACGTGGCCGTCTGCAAAGTTTCCGTCTGGACTTCGACCGTCACCTGCTCGCTCTGCGCGCCGACTTCCAAAGCCCGGTCGAGTACTTGTGTCTCGGTTACGCGCACCGTCACCGAGGGAACCTCCGAGGTCTTGAATCCCGCGATGGTGAACCTCACTCCGTAGGTGCCGGGCGGCAACAAGGCAAACCTGTAACTACCGTCTTCGCCGGTGGCTGTGCCGCGGGTCTGATTTGTGTCCGTGCTGGTCAAGGTGACCGTGACGCCTGGGACGACGCCTCCGCTGGCGTCGGTCACGGTTCCCGTGAGCGCCCCGGTACCAGCGGACTGGGCCAGGAGTGAAGGCGTGACCGCTATCAATGCGGCGATCACCAGCAAGATCCAAAGCGAATAACCGGAAAGCTGAACGCGTGTCATATGATTTGTCCCCTCTTCGGCAGGCCCGAGACTCGACCCGTTCTCAAACAATAGACGCGATTGGTGCAGGCGGATGCTATGTTAGTCGGTCTGTCGAGTCAAGGTTTCCTCCAGGCGCAGTTCAACCGCCTTGCTACCGCATCGAGAGATAATCACGGGCGAGTGGACGTTCCCACTTGTGCGGCAAGTGCGGGAGGCAGAGTGTTTCCGATTTCGCTTTGAAATGTTATCGGAGTCGCGCTAACTGGAACGGGGTCGGCACGCGCGACACTTTCCGGCGTGAGGTTGCGCGTTGATAGCAGAGACTGAGATCAAGTACGATACGTCCTGGTACAGCATGCTGATTCCAGGCAACGAAGTCGGTCCGTCCCGGTAGCTGCTGCCCACCGTTGCTCTGACGCCGCTTCTGTGTTCATTGTCATCGGAATGACATTGGGAATCACCGCTACTTCAGAGCCCGAAGATTCCGCGATCGCGGCGGGGCTGCGCTACGTCAGCGACATCCTCCCCGGCATCCGCCGCAAGCGCAGCGGTCGCGGCTTCTCGTACTACGACCCCAACGGCCGCCTCATCGTCGCCAAGGACGCGATCAACCGCTTCCGCGCTCTCGTGATTCCGCCGGGGTGGACCGACGTCTGGATCTGCCCGCACGAGGACGGACACCTCCAGGTCACTGCGCGCGACGCGCGCGGGCGCAAGCAGTACCGCTACCATCCCAGTTTCCGCGCTTATCGCGACGTCACGAAGTTCGAGCGCCTCTTCGAGTTCGGCGAGGTGATCTGGAAGATCCGCACGCGAGTGGAGCGGGACATCCTCCTCGAGGGACTCCCGCGCGACAAAGTGCTCGCGACCGTGGTGTGGCTGCTGGAGCGCACCCTCATCCGCGTCGGGACGCACGAGCTGGCGCGCGAGAACAAGTCGTACGGGCTCACCACCCTGCGCAGACGTCACGTCGCGATCGATGGCGCCCAGCTGCGCTTCGAGTTCCGCGGCAAGAGCGGAATAGAGCACGCCGTGTCCGTCACCGACAGGCACATCGCGCGCATCGTGCAGCGCTGCCACGAGCTGCCTGGCGAGATTCTCTTCAAGTACGTCGACGACAACGGCAAGCGGCAGGACGTCGAGGCGGAGCATGTCAACGACTACCTGCGTGACGCCACCGGCGCCGACGTCACCGCGAAGGACTTCCGGACCTGGGCCGGCACCATGAGCTGCGCCGAGTATCTGCGCGAGTTCGGCCCCGCGAAAACGAAGAAGGAAGCCGAGCACAACGTCGTCCGCGCCATCGACCACACTGCGAAGCGCCTGGGGAATACACGCACGGTGTGCCGGAAGTACTACATTCACCCTACGCTCATCGAGGCGTATTTAAAGGGACACATTCTTCCTCCGATGCCCCGTCGAACGTCGCGCATGCGCCGAAAGCCTGGCGGCAAGTTGCGCAAGCATGAAAAGCACGTGCTGGCTTTCCTGAGGGCAACGGGAAAGGGAAAGCGTCTAACTCCAACAAACCGGAACGGTGCATAATGCGTTCTGCAACTTCTATGACGGATGCACTCAAAAGACAGGCCTCAATCGCCGCTCTCGATGAAATCCGCAGCGGGATGATCGTCGGCTTGGGGACCGGGTCCACCGTTGCGCATTTCATACGCGAGCTGGGCGCAAGGGTGGCCGCAGGATTGAAGATCGCCGGCATTCCGACATCCGAGGAATCGCGCCGCCTTGCCGAGCAAGTTGGCGTGCCGCTGACATCCTTCAAAGAGCATCCTGTAATTGACGTCACCGTGGATGGAGCCGACGAGGTATCGCCCGCGCTGGATCTCATCAAAGGCCTCGGCGGCGCATTGGTCCGCGAAAAGATTGTGGCGCATGCCTCGAAGCGCGTTGTCATTGTCGTAGACGAGACAAAGCTTGTGGACAAGCTCGGGATCAAGACGGTGATCCCCGTTGAAGTCATTCCTCTCGCCGCTGATCGTGTGGTTCTTCAGTTAAAGGACTGGGGCGGGGAGGTGCGCATTCGCGAGAAAGACGGTCAGTGGTTCATTTCGGATAACGGGAATGTGATCCTGGACTGGAAACATGGAATCATCGAGCAGCCTGCTTCACTTGAAAAGCAGGTGAAGCTCGTTACCGGTGTTGTGGACTCCGGCATCTTTGCCGGCGTCGCGCAGCGTGTGATCGTCGCCGGGGCATCGGGGATCCGGAGCCTGGAAAGAAAGAATTAGCCGCCAATCACGCCAATTACGCAAACGCCATTTTGCGTAATTCGCGTAATTCGCGGCTACGACCCCATTTTTCAGAAGTTGAACGCCTTGAGCGCCGGAGACATCCAGGAAAAAAGGATTCGCCCAAGGAAAGGGAACTTCGACCCGAAGAAAGTCAAAATCGGAATCAGTCCGAACAGGACGACTTGTACGAAAACGCGGCGGTTGAGGTTGGAACCATCCGGCCCTTTCGCCACGCCCGCAATGATCGGGTTCCTCGACATTCCCGCAAATATCATGAGGTATGTGAACGCCAGCGCCAGGACGAGCGCCCACGCAAAGTTGATCATGTGCAGCAAGCAGCAACAGGATGGCGCCGGAAGCCGTGCACACCAGCAGATAGCGCATGTGAAGGAACACGTAATCCAGGAATGCCACTATCTCTACCGCGATAAAGTCTTCACACAAATGCAGCGTTGCCGGATCGGCCGCAGGCGATTTCCATTCGGGTTCGAGCCTGCTGAACATGAATGCCGCTTCCTTGCAAAGCAGGATCTGAGTCAGGCTTTTGAACGACCACGTGCGAAGCGTGTTTCGCGACGACGAATCCACTTCGTGCCGGTACGTGCGCTCGACGTTGGGATAGTTGCGGTTCAGGTGACTGCGAACAGCGTCGAGATGCGGATGTGCCAGAAGCCTGAGGCCTGCCTGATCCAGGTTGCTTTTCAACCTCGCCAGCATGTTCACCGGCTCCTCCAACTCCATCAGCGTCGGAGGCGCCGCGGAAAAGTGAGTGCCCAGCCCGCGCGAGAATTTCGGATCGAGGCGTTTGAACGCCTCCGCAAGCGGATGAAACGAGAGGCGGCGTAAAAGCCTGCCAAACTGGTACCAGATCAGGAAGAATCGTGTCGCCGACACGATTAGCGCGGCGAGAAGCATCGCAAAGGCAATCCGAAGCAGCCAATCGTATTTCCATCCCTCGAATGTCGTGAAAAATCCAAGCACGACCGAGGCAACGATGATCGAAGCTACCAGAGCCATCACGCCCGCTCCGAAACGGCGGCCGAGGCCAATATGCCAGCAGGCAAGCGTGCGGTTGATCCTCGTCCAGAGGTGCGCGAAGCCGGCCGTCGCACCGACCGGCGGACCGAGCGGGTTGATACCTTTCAGATGGTGCAGCCACTCGACTCGCTTCAAATCGCAATAGATCCAGATGCACACTCCAGCGATCAAAAAGATGAGAGGAACAAACGGCGAGATCCCGCTTCCAAGACGCGTTGAGCGCTCCGCCAGCAGAATCTCGTAGGGCGTCGCGCTTTCGTGGATTCCCAGCGGCGACGCCAGGACCGCCCAAAGAATCAAAGCAGAAATCGGCAGGCATAGCAGCCGGACGCGATTCGACCTGGCTGTCCGCCACAAACCTTTCACGGCCGACTCCATAGCGGCATGGCCAAGGAGAAAAACGATCATCACGTCCGCAAATAGAGCGATCTGCCTGAGAACCGTGTTCGCCGGCAAGACGAAAAAGGCTTGAGCGGTCAATATGGTGAACAGGACCAGAAGATTCGCGCAGAGGAAAAAGCGATGCGCCCGTTCCAGGCTGCTGAGCTTACCTGCTGCGGGCGCCAGAACGAGTGCGCTTACCAGAAGACAGAATGCGGCGAGCCCGCCGAATAGAGCAATGAAGGTCCGCGACCGTTGTGTATTCGCAACAGCCCCCGGTGTGACCGCGGCTTTACCCGCCGGCATATACACGTTTATCGGCCACAGTTTTTCGTTTCCGACGGCACTGATCCAAACCAGAGGGCGGTTCGAAGTGGTGCCGGCGTTGAAAGGATCCTTGTAGTCCTTGAGTTCCTGCGCGGGGTCCTCCAGCAATCGGTCGTCATTGCTGCTGAGAAGTTCCTTGAACGTGAACGCAGCGCGAGTCGCGTTGTAGGTTCCTTCGGCGCCCTGGCTGGAGAATTGCCGAACTGTATCGTCTGTGCGGTTCCACGTTTGGGTCTGGTTGACCAGCGGATAAGTCGATCCCACCAGCATTCCCGCCATCTCCGGCGCGTAATGAGCGTGCGTGTAGAGCAAATCGCTGTCGTTGGTGAAAAATTGCATCGTGGGATAGCGGGAGCGAATCAGCCGCGCGAGAAAGAGTTTGTCGCGGCTGTCGGTGGCGTAGAGCCCGACGTACCGCACGTGCTCCCGGTTCAGGCCGGAGATGATGTTGTCCAGAGACAGTTCGGCCAGATTTGCGGTCGGACCCGGAGAATACGGTAGCGGAATGTCTATGGGATCTGCTGCTTCATCGAAAGACAAGTCCAGGGCCGCACGCATTGGATCGTCCGCTATGCTCACCGGATTGCGAAGTTTCGGATCGTCTCCATAGCTCGTGCGCAGCTGCGAAATATGCAACGGAAACGCAAAACGATACGAGCCGGCCCGGACCGGGTCGTGAAGCAATCCCTGTCCGTATGCGCTTTCAGACTCGACGAGGATCGCGATCTCTTTTTCATCGACACCAAGATGGTTGTGGAGATAGTCGTCGACGGCCTTCTGTACGACCGCATCCGACCACACCAACCCGTGAAATCGCGCAGACAGGCCGGGCGCCCATTTGTCCGCGCCCGAATCCAGAAGTTCCCGGGCCCCGCTCCCTGTAGCATTCCCTGAAATGAAATGTACGGTCACGGCCGGCCGATTCTGTTCCTGCTTGAACCAGTCCGTCAGCGCGAGTTGAAGCGATTTCGCGGAGCCGGAGAAGTTGGGGCCGACGAAGCGCACCTCATTGAACGGCCTGTTCAGCGGCTTCAGAAGCTTCGAGGCCTGCGTCAGGGCATTGGTGAGCGCGTTCTTATGTATTCCCAGAGTCGGTGTTTCGCTGACCAGAAAGACGAGCGCGGTTTCATCACTCTTGTCTTTGCCCCGGAACAGCAATACGCCCGGCTTCTCTCTGTCGATATGCAGGTCCTTGACAGCCTGCGGATCGGATTTTCGGGGCCACACGACGGAGAAGCGGTCCAACACAAACCCGGAATCCTGTGCTCCCGCCTGCAACGCTTCGAGGATTTCATCAAACTTGTACGCCGCGCGGGCATCGACGGGATCAGGCAGAGACGCAAAAAGAATACGCAGGTGATTCACGTGATCCGTGCCTGGCTTCGATCCGTAGTAGTCCTGAAGTAGCTGCACGCCTGTGAGCGCCATTGACGGATCCGTTGCCGGAGGCGCTTTTTTATCGGTGACCTGGGCTTGCGGGGCCGGTCGTGCGGTGGAGGCCGGCTCAGGGCTGACGTGGAAGACTTCAGCCACGGCGATCAGGGCGACCAGCCACAGGCCGTTGAACCGGTCATTCATGGCCCCCTTTATAAAGGGATTAAGGGAACCTGGAAAGGGAAAAATCCGGAAATCCTGTTAAAGAGGGGAATTCAACACAAAGACGAAAGACAGGAAGCCAGAAGCCAAGGAAGCCAGAAGCCAGAATAGGGAACAACCCATTCTGGCTTCTGGCTTCCTTGGCTTCTGGCTTCCTGTCTTTCGTCTTTGTGTTGAATTCCAGCTTTACTTCTTGATCGTTCCGGGCTGGGCGCCCTTCTCCTGGAGAAACTTGACGACGGAGTCGTACTTCAGGGTCTTCGCGGAATCGAGGGCCGTGCGGCCGTCGGTATTGGCGGCATTCAGGCCGATACCCAGTTCCACTGCCACCTTAACGGCTTCGAGGACAAGGGCTTCGCGCTCGCTGGGCTCGGGTAGAACCCAGGCCCGGCCGCCACCCATTCCCGCCGCGGCCATCAGAGCCGTCGTCACGTCGGTGCGGTGTACGAATGCCTCGCCTCTCCCTTCCACCACACGCTCGCCATGGTGCACAAAGAGCGGATCGGCGCCGTGTTTTAAGAGAAGGCGCATGACGCCCGCTTGGCCGAAACGCGCGGCCAGCCAGAACGGCGTCGCTCCCACCAATTCGGGGGCGAAGTTGAAGTCGTCAGAAGACCGGCGGGTAGGCGTCCACGTTCGCAGTGGAGTGTTCGCATCCGCGCCGTGGTCGAGGAGAGTGTTCACCATCTTTTCGTCGCGGCGCATGATGGCCTCATGCAGAGCGGTGAAGCCGGGCCCGGCCGCGTTCGGGTCGGCGCCTTTATCGAGCAGAAATTCAACCACGTCTCCAAGACCCGAGTGCGCCGCAAGAGCCGTGGCGCTGACGCCCCAGGCATCGGCATCGTTCACATTGGCGCCGGCAGCCACGAGGAGCTTTGCCGAAGCCAGGTCGCCCTCGCGCGCGGCAAACATCAACGCGGTTTCACCTCCGGCCGGGATGGATCGGTTGTAGGGTAGATAGCCGTGTGGCGGCACAGCCATGATCTGGCTCCAGACTTCCGAGCGGGCATGAATATCGGCACCGTGAGCGAGCAGCACCTTCACGACCTCGGGATGCTTCTGCGCGACGGCCCACATGAGCGCGGTCTGACTCCGTGTACCACGCGCGTTCACGTTGGCGCCCTTGGCGATCAGTTGCTCGACAACTGCAGCATAGCCCGAGCGGGCGGCGACCATGACAGGCGTTTCGCCGGCCAGCAGGGCGGCGTTCGGATTGGCGCCGGCATCCAACAGGCGCCGGACCATAACCTCGCTTCCGTTCTGGCTCGCGGTCCACAGCGGCGTGACGCCAAGATCGTTGGCCGTGTTTATTTTGGCTCCTGCGCGAATCAACAGGCCGGCGCTTTCGACGTCATCGCGGTAGCTCGCCCAGTGAAGGGCGGTGCTGCCATCCGCTTCGGCTGCGTTGGCGTTCGCGCCTTTCTGGAGCAGCACGCGCAACCCGTCCCTGTCGCCGTTCCTGGCCGCGTCTATCACTGGCGGGCGGTCTGCTGCAGATAATGACAACAGCAACAAAAGGCACGTAGCCGTGGGCTTTATGCCCGCGTTCAAGATCAAACAGAGAATTTTTTTTCGGAATCTGAACGCGGGCATGTTCCTTCTCATGATTAAATCCCCGAGAGCGGATCGATAACGAGCTTACCCGTGCTGCCGCCCACGTGTTCGACCGGCACGTCCATTTTGTCCATCAGTGTGACCAGCAGGTTGGCGATCGATGGTTTGTCGGCGTACTTGATATGCCGGCCGCCCTTCAGCCGTCCGCTGCCGCCGCCTATGAGCAGAAGCGGCAGATTCTCGCCTGAATGCCGCTGGCTGTTGGAAATGCCCGCACCGTACATGATCATCATGTGATCCAGCAGCGAACCATCGCCGTCAGGCGTCGCGCGGAGCTTCGACAAATACTGTGACAACAACTGGACGTGATAGCGGTTGATCTTCGACATTTGCGCGATCAACTCCGGAATATCGTTGTGATGAGACAGCGGATGGTGCGCTTCCGGCACACCAATTTGGGGATACGGGCGCGCGCTCTGTTCCTTGCTGATCATGAACGAGATGACGCGCGTGAGATCCGACTGAAATGCCAGGAGCTGCAGGTCCAGCATCAGCGCCAGGTGATCTTCAAAGACCGGAGGCGCACCCTGAGGCTGCTCGATCGTCGGCAACTCGAGGTCACGCTGTTCCTCGGCTCTTTGAATGCGCCGTTCGACATCGCGAACTGCATCCGTATATTGATCGACCTTGGCCAGGTCCTGCGATCCGAGATCCTTTTTAAGGCTCGCCAGCTTGTCCGTCACTGAATCCAGAATGCTCTTGTGCTGCCGCAAGCGTGCTTCGCGCGCGGCCCGGTCCGTGGTGCCGCTATCGCCGAACAGCGTCTCGAATACCGCGCGGGGATTCCACTCCATCGGCAGCGGCTGCGTTGCGCTGCGCCATGAGAGCGTATGCGTATAGACGCAACTCAGGTTACCGGTGCACGCTCCCGCATTGGCCGGAGCATCCATCGACATCTGGAGCGATGCCACCTGAGTCTCGCGGGCGAATTGCTTCGCGAGCAACTGGTCGATCGATACGTCCGCGAAGATCTCGATTTCGGTTTTTCCGCCGCGCGGCGTGCCTGTGAGAAACGATCCGGAAGCGCCGGCGTGGATATAGTTCCAGCTCGTTTTGATGCCCGACAGCACGAGCGTCTGATTTCGATACGGCGCCAGCGGCTCGAGAATGGGTGAGAGTTCGAAAGCGGTTCCCTCGGCTTTCGGAGTCCAGTGCTCCATGGCCATTCCGTTCGGCGTATAGAATGCCAGGAACCGGCGTACCGGCTGCTTTGGGGCGGCCAGGCCTGCGGGAAGCATCGCCTCCAGGAATGGCAGCGCCATCGCCGTACCCATTCCCTTCAGGACTGTGCGTCGCGGCAATGATTTCGAGAGGAACGTCATAGCGTCTCCTTGTTATGAGTGTGTGCGCATCAAAAAAGTCGGGCTCTTCACAATTCCTACAATGATCGAGGACCAGCGGTAATTCTGCGCCGCTGCGTCGCGGACAATCTTTCTCACGGCCGGCTCGTCGTAGTATTCGATTCTTCGACCGAGAGCATAAGCCAATAGTTTTTCGGTGACGGTACGCGGAAATTGCTCGGGCTGATCGAGCAGCAGCGCCCGCAGTCCGGAAAGTCCCTCAACCTTGGCGCCGCCCAAAGTGCTGCCGCTGGCGTCAACCGGCTTTCCCGATTCGTCAACGCTCCGCCATCCCCCGATGACATCAAAATTCTCCAGCGCGAAACCCAGCGGATCGATGACCGAATGACAACCGTTGCAGGAAGCGTTGGACCGGTGTTGCGCGAGCCGCTCGCGTATCGACTTCGGCGCAGCGCCCGGCTTGTTATCCGCGAGGTTGGTGTCTACTCCTGGAGGAGGCGGCGGTATAGGCAAGCCAAAGATATTGTTGAGCAGCCATTTGCCACGCAAGACCGGTGATGTGCGATCCGGATAAGATGTGGTTGCCAGCAGGGCTCCCTCGGCGAGCAACCCTCCGCGCTGATCGTGGTTCGGCAGCGTGACTCGGCGGAAGCGGCTGCCATAAATCCCGGGAATTCCATAATGGCGCGCCAGCCGTTCATTCACGAACGTGTAGTCGGCGTTCAAAAGATCCACGATGCTGCGGTCCTCGCGTATGGTGCTTGCCACAAACATTTCCGTTTCCTGCTGGAATCCCTGCATCAGGCTGAGGTCGTAGTTGGGATAACGCTCCGGATCGACCACCACTTCCTGAACGCGCCGCAGATTCAACCACTGGGCCGCGAAATCATCCACGAGTGCCTTGAGGGCGCGCGGGTCGGCCAGCATTCGCCGCACTTCCTTTTCGAGAATGACTGGATCCGTGAGCTGTCCCTTTTCGGCCAGCGAGAGCAAGCGATCGTCGGGAATGCTGCTCCACAGGAAAAACGACAAGCGCGAAGCCACCTCGATGTCGGTCAGCCGATACGTGCCTTGTGTTGATGCCCGATCGCGATAGACGCGCAGGAGGAAGTCCGGATCGACGAGCATTCGTTCCAGAGCGAATTGAATCCCCGCGTCAAAGCTTCCGCCGTCTTGGCGGCCGGTATCGAAAAATTCAGCGAGGGTTTGCACATCCCGGCTCGTCACGGGCCGGCGATAGGCGAGCCGTGCCATTTTTGAAAGGATCTTCGCGGCGCACGCCCGCTCTTCCGCAGCAACCTTGGGCTGGCAGACGAAAATCGCGCGGCGACTCGGCGTGTCCGTGGCCGGTCCTGAATTCTTGTAAGGACCGCCGATTTGCAGCTTGCCCACGTTCGCGTAATCCATGTACACCTGATCGTTCGTGATGACCCTGCCCCTTTGCAGTGGTTGGGGAAGGCCTTCCGGTTCCCAGAGCTCCCTGACGAACGACGCAGCAACAACGTGCGGACCTGCTTCCACCGGGACGCGAATCTCAAGCCCGGCGTCTCCGCCGATCTGCATGTACTTTTCCCATGAGTCGTCGCCTGCAAAGCCGGGCTCGCCGTCGCCAGCGTAACTGGCCGCTGCCGGCCTGCCTTCAGCTTTGCCTCCGACAGTAAACCGCTTTAGCAGCGTGCCATCGAGGCGGACGTCGAGCTGCTGGGACCATCCCATGCCCTTGATGTAGTCCTGATATTGCCGCTGCAGACGAACTTTGATGAGGTATTCGCCATTGACCGGAAAGTCGTGGCGAATCGCGATTCCCCCGCGAGAGCCGAGCGGCAGATCTTCGCTCTGCCGGTCGTCCTGGATCACGTGCAGGGGAATTTCGAATGTCTCGAGCGCCGGATTGGCAGGAGGCAGACCTGTAGCCAGCCGCGTGACCTGACGAGCCACGGACATATAACGCTCGAGGTGGGCCGTCGAAATCGAGAGGGCGTCCGCAAAGTTGTCGAAACTGCCGTCCGCTGTTTCGTCCCCTGGCAACAGGGGCTTCACGTCCAGATCGACCGCGAGCAGGTCGCGAATCGCGTTGTTGTATTCCGCGCGATTGAGACGATGGACCGCGCCGATCCTGCCCGGATTGGGATTGGCCTCCCAGGTACGGTCGAGTTCCCGCTCCAGCGCGACCGCCACGGCGCGGTACGTCGGCGCATCGGGGCGCGGCATGCCCGGAGGCGGCATCGAGCCGGCCCGCAGCTTCGCTATAACTTTTTCCAGCACCTCCGCATGAGCCACTGGGTTCGCAGTGTCCAGACTGTCGAGCTCGAGGCCAGCGGTGTGGAGTTTCTGGTTATGGCAGGTGATGCAGTACTTGTCGAAGACCGCTTTGGCAGGGGACGCTGCGCTGGACGCAGCAGGTTGCGTCTGCCCGGCCGAGGTCTGAACGCTCGATAGAGTCAGCGTGATGCAGCCGACCACAAAGAGCGCAAGGATCCTATGCCTGAGACAGTCCATTCGCGTCCTCCAGCGAAACGATAAATCCGTTGTAAGCGGCTATTTTGTCTCATACCTAAGCATAAGTAAAGGAACAGCTTCAACGTGCGAAATCACACGCTAAACGACCGATCAAATAGCTCCTGGATAGCCCTGGCCCCATTCGCTTTGAGGACGCGAGTTCCGGTTCCTGTGAAACTCTTGTGAGTGATCGCCGGCGTTGATTCCGCTTTCCACGCCTCACCCGTCCAGCCGTACCAGCGATCTTCGTCCTGGTCGAACACGAAGAGGGGTTTATTGCAGAGCTTTGCAAACTCCGCCCCCCAGCCTGTTCCACCTTTTACCGTGCCGTCCTCCAGTATGTGTCCCACGACGTAGATTTCCTGGCCGCTGTTGATCTGGTGCCAGATGCTTTGAAGAATTTTTCTTAACAGCGGAGTATCGGTAAACTTGCGGTTCATCAGGCGCCCCACATACGCCAGGCTCACATCACCCTGCTTCAACTCAGCGTGTGTCAGCACACGAATGCCTCTGGTCCTCAAGTCCGTGTGCCCCTCAAACGTAAAGTTTACTTCCTCGATGCCGTGACGCTCGGCCGCAATTCCGAAAGCTTCCTCCGCTCCCTTAGCTGCTCCACTGAATAGAATGCAATCTTCTGGATTCATCTCTTTCTCCTCTTCATCAAAAATATCACCGTGTGCTCAGGAAATTCGGGGACAGACGCATAAATCACCCAAATTCAGGTCAAAGGTCCTTGATGGAATTTAGGTGATTTATGCGTCTGTCCCCGAATTTCCCCTCAGACCTTGGTTTTTAACAACGTGTGCCAGATGACTAACCCCAGGTAGCTTGCCGCAAGCACGGAAAACAGCGACGTCAGGAGGACGTGTCCGACGACAAATGGGAGTCCCCTGGGCCAATCGGCATGGGAAAAGTAAAACGTGTCCACAAGAATGCGAGTCGTCCAGTAGATGCCGATGAAGCAGGCGAGTCCCAGGGCCGCCCGGTCGCCGCGAAGTAATTCCGTGTGTAGCGTCAGAGTCAGAGTGCCGAAAGCGAGGATCGTCAGAACTGTGAACCCACTCTGAACCCAGAGCAGTTTGCGGTTGAAGGGCATCAAAGATTTCAAATCCTGTTTCCAATTTAACCGGTAAGGCACCTGAAAACTGGCAAACAGGATTGCGAAATGTCCATAACCGACCAGCCACAAATCCATGTCGAGGAATCGTTCGATGAGCGAATCGGTCATAGCGCGTGGATAGCCTGCATAAAGGGAAGTATCACACGCTCGACAAAGGTCGGGTGAAAAAGCCAGAACACGGGCCCGCCAGTTACGGCTGCCATGAACAACCAGCCGCGCGCGCCGCGCCGAAGGCCGAGTTGCTTGCCCACACTCGAACGCTCCACAGTCACTCCCAGGCCCTGAATCAGGAAATAGCTTGTCGGGAGGCCATAACCGGCGCGCGCGGGCAGGGAAATCACCAAATCATGGATCAGCCCGGATGCGACGAACACGAGGAAGCCGGCCAGTCCGGCACCGAGGCTTCTGCTGGTCGGCCGAAAGATCAACTCATAGGACAACTGACGAAAGCCAAGATTCCATCGCTTCCCCCAGAATTCGCTTAGAGATCTTGAGCGCAGAGGAGCGGCCATGAGCGGCTCTACATTCACCCCGAGTCTCTGGTAGATGCGGCTGAGGATCTGGAAGCTGCCAAAGTGGAGCAGCAGGATTAATCCCAGCATCCCTGCCCATCCTTTTGATAGCAGCATCGCCTCGGGCAGGGCCGGCGTGATGATCCAGATAAAGATTGCACCAAGAATTGTCTCGAAGAATGCCCAAAACCAATCCCGCCGGGCGGGCCGCGGAACACGATGGGTCGCGTCAAGGAAAGAGTCTGCGTCCATCCCGGGCGAGGCTAGAAGGTAGGCGGCCGAACGCCAGGCTGTGTGAGGAATCCGGGTTCGAGCTTTCCACCACGTGATCCACTTGAGACCGGCGTAGATGCTGAACGCCAGGATCCACATGAATTGCCAGGCCGGCAACGAATTGCGAAGTGCCACTGTGCTGAGTGGTAGCACCGCCAATGGAAGCCACCCAGCCAGGGGACTACTTTGCGCAACCCGGGCTGATTGCATGTCTGAGCCTCAGGCGAGGCTGTTCCCCTCCTGTTCCAGGAGGGGAACACCCTCGCCTCACGATCTTATTGTGCCGGCACATCCAGCGCAGGATTCTGCGAGAAGAAGCCTGCCGGAACGATTCGAAAGCCGGTTGAATGCACGGGCATGATCGGCCAGTCTTCAGTGCGGGGCACGTGGGTCACACCCAGCGTATACCAGACGACAATGTCGCGATCGTCAAGGCTGCGGTTGGCGCTGGTCCATTTCGGCAAGCCGTCCCCGCTGCGATTGAGATTGAGGAATTCGCCGGAGGCAAACATCTCATCCGGACTATAGGGCGTTACCCAGAGATGCGCGTTCATGAACCCCGCCTTTTGCCTCGGCCGAGACTCGGGAGTCGCGTAGGGAACGGAGTTCTCTCCAGGCAACAGCGCGTATCCTGAAAACTGGCCGAGAGCGTTCCTGGCCCGCGTGCTCACGATTTTCCACGTTCGGCTTGTCTCGAGATTCAACATTCTTTGCGCTTCCCGCTCGGTTTTCAGCAAACGCTCGGTCATCGAGAAGGACTCGCCCTTCGAATTTCCTTCAGCGGTCGGAAGAGTCTCCGTGTTGAGTTCGAACACGCTGTTGTGCTGCGCGCCGTCGATGTCGAAGTCCAGGCGAAAGCTGAAGAAATGCTGGTGATTCGGAGCGCTGACACCGGGCGCGACCAGGTGACCGAACATCCGGTGGCCCAGGTGCGCGCTTTCGTCCTCCTGCCGGTCCCTGACATTTCTGATGTTCATCATGCCGGTCAGCATCGCCTCAACTTCGATTGTTCCATCCTGACCAAAGATCCAGTTGAAAGCGTAATCGTAGTTGTCAACCGTCGCGTAAGCGGTGAGGACCAGTTTCCGCGCGCGCCGCGCCTCCAGTCCGTGCCGCCAGAGGAGCCCGCCATCCCGTTCGTAGATGGCTACGGCTCGAGGAGTCTCCAGCGGATTGCCGCGATCATCGGGTATCACGGCACTCGCAAAGACGGCGTTGGCCGGAGCGTCATTGAGCGGGATAACGGAATTGCGGCTGTAAGACGCCAACCCGTAATCGCCTTCGTCCTGAGGATTCCAGGGGCCGTAAGAAGGATCGCCATAGGGAGCGATCATCTCGGAGATAGACGCTCGGTAAAGAATCGGACGCCACCGCGCTCCGTCTTCGTAGGCCACATCGTACAGTTCCAGGCCCCGGCGCGGATGAACGTCCCTTGCATCCGCAAGCCGGGCCCATCCGGTTGAAGAATTTGCAGGGGGCGCAGTGGATTGTCCGCCCTCTTTCGGGCGGGCGCGGGCGACGTCGGGAAGAAGCGTGCATCCTCAAACCTCGCCATCGTTCCCCTGGTCAGATTGACGTCCATATTCAGGCCCATGATAGCCGGCACGGCTGAAGCGTCATCGCGCAAAAAACTGAACGCTCCTGTGAAGCGATCGCCGTTTTGTTCCCGCAGCCTCTGTCCTTCTCCCAACTCCGGCAGGATCGAGACGCGTGAGAAATCGTCAATGCCTCTTCGCCGCGCGGCTTGTTGCCAACGGGCGTCCGCTTTCACTATTTCCTGAAGGCGATTGATGATGATAGATCGTGCAGGCGGGTCACTCGGTTCCCAATCTTTCCAGGAAACCAACTCGCGTTGGCCCAGCTCTACCACGGCTTCGCTCGTCACCCGCGTCGTCCAGTTGTAGAGCAGCGCATAGGCAGCGCGTCTCGCCCGGCCTGCGGTCAGGTCGGCCACGACCTGTTCTTTGGGCGGCTCTTTGAGATAGATAGAAGCGAATCTGGTTTCCGGAGCCAGCTTACCTGCGTCCTTCAAAACCGTGACTGTCGCTGTTACTTCGTCCTTTGAAAGCGGATCCAGCGGGTGGCGCTGCGAGGCCTGGGCCGACGGGCCGAACGATTGCCGGGTCATGTAAAGCAGTGGGAATATGGCGGCGAGAATTATGGCGATCAAATACTTTAGAAGGTGGGAACGTCCTTTCATGGAATTTGCATAAAGCCGGAAGTTAAGTGCCCGTCCTCAATCTGAAATCCGCCATCGCCGATACGCAACCGCCAACAAAGATGTGCCATAGTCGAAGGCAATCCCCTTCTCTCTATAGCCTAACGTTTCCCTCATTCGCGATTATCGGTGACGGCTGTTGCATATCTTTCTTGGCGGTTGCGTATCGGCGATGGCGAATCGGCGATGTTGATGTGAGGAGGGGAATACCCTCTTGCGAATTCATTCACACCTCCTTACCGCAGGCGCACGCTGTGAATCATCTGCTCGAAGATGGGTTGATAGGTCGGGAACTCCTCTTCGGGCGCAACGAATACCATATAGAAAAGCGATTTGTAATAGAGGCGCGTCACGACCCAGACGATCTCTGCAGACTGTGTAGCGGTTGATTTGCCGATCATGATTGTGCGCAAGGCCGGCTCGTCGCTCAAAAGCGTTTGCGACTGCGCGCCCGGGACAATCCGGAGCGTGTTCGGATCCTGGATGGATTGATTCCGCTGGCGGAGATACACGATCAACCGATTCGTCGCCTGCTCGAGTGTCAACGGCCGTTCGCTGCCGGTGACATCGAGAAGATCGAACATCGCGCCGCGTGTAACGTCATTACCGGCAAGCGATGTCTGTACACCGTCCACGGGAGCGATGATTCCGCCGTTGGGCGGCGTGCGCGTCACGAGCCAGCCTTGCGGATAACTCAGCCGGTAAAAGTCCTGTGGGTGGACAAAGACAGGCGAGATTGTGTCAGCAGGAATCTCCGAATGTGCTGCTTTATCCACGTCCGGAGACGCTACCTTCACAAGGGCCGCGTGGAACGCCTTGAAGTCGACGCTTGCGCTCGCGAGACGCTGGCGAGGCGAAGAAATGCGGTCGATTTCGTCTGCGATTTCGAGTAAGAGATTTTCCGACTGGGGATGATTGAAGACGAATACAGGCGATCTTCCGCCTTCCGCTGTCTGAACCTCGTTCACTTTTTCCAGAAGCGATCGCAGCCCGTTCGGATCGAATCGAGCTTCGGACAGGAGGCGGACGGCCATGACATTGGCTTCGGCCTCTTGATCCGCGCTGTATCGAAGAAACGGAGCATCGACACCGAACGAAATGCCGAGTCTCGTGAGCTGGTCTTTCCAGGCATCACCCGTCGGCAAACCCGCCGCGATCGAGATCGGAGCCTGTACAAGAAGCTGCCGGGAAAGTTGGGCCGTCCCGTGGCGGGCGGCAACGTGTCCGATCTCGTGAGCGAGAATGGCCGCCACTTCGGCATCGTTGGCGGCCACTTCAATCAGGCCGCGATTGACATAAATCGATCCCCCGGGGAAACCGAGGGAGTTCAACTCTTTCGAGTTCACGATCCGGAAACGGTATTGAAGTGTCGGCAGCGAAGGACTGCGCATGATGCGCTGTCCGATACTCCGGAAATACCGGTTCAGGTTCCCATCTCGAATGAGCGGCAGTGCCTGCTCGGCTTCTTTAGATGCAACCGAGCCAATCTCCACGTCCTGCTTGAGCGAGAAGAAGTTGACGCTCTGCCCGCTTGTTAGAAGCAGAAGAGCTCCTAACAGGAGACTTTTCATGGGCAGATATTCTAACGCGAATCACGAAGGCAAAGGAAAACGAGCTTGTGGCTCTTGTTTTCCTCCGCCTCCGTTTGCTGAGAGCTTAGTGCCGAACAGCTCTCAGGGTAAGACCAGCACCGAGGCTGAGCAAGCCGATCAAACCGATGAATGGCAGCTCTCCAGCGGTCTTGGGCAGCTCTTCGGCCGGCGCAGGTTCCGGCGCCGGGGCAGGTTCCTCAACAGCGGCAGGGGCCTCTGGTTCAGGAGCCGGGGCGGGCGCAACCTCAGGCTGAGGCTCAGGCTCCGCGCGTGGTATCTCGGTAGGCTGAGCTTCCGCGATCTGAGTGGGTTCCTCTACCGGAGCAGGGATCACTTCGGCACTCAGCGTGGTGACTGACCTGCCTCCCTGATGCGCGGCAATGTCCGTCAGTTGTTGTGGCGGGTAAATGAATTCCAGACCGATGGTCCGTCCAGGATAGAACCATTTTTGGATCGGCTTGGCATAACCCGGGTCGACTTCCATGAACGTGAACTCTGTTCCTTCCGCGGGGCGCATCTGTTCAGCTGAAATGGCGATGAACATCGACAGAAGCCTGGACTGGTCTTCGTTGAAAACCTGGACAACATGACGTTCGCTCGGGGAATCGAGCAGTTTCATCAGATATTTGGTATTTGGTTCCAGGGTCGCATTGGGAACCTGGAATGGCTGGTTTATGCTGAAGCGTGTCATCCGGTCCCACTCATCCGCGTGAGTGGCCGGCGCGGCTACAAAAGCCAGCGCGATCAAAAGGCCGCCAAACAGGACGGCCACACGTTTCGGGTACGAATGCATATCTTTGACCTCCAATAGCAGTACATCCTTCTAGCTATAACTATGCAGATTGCATTCCGCCGAACATGCCAAGCCGTAAATGCCCACAGAGCCTGCATTTGCGGATGGAGTGGAGCCGTGGTACACACCCTGTCGATTCCTCAAAAAGGGAAGTTTTGCCTAACTCGTGGTATGCCCATGGTACTCTTCCGGGTTCAGAAAGAGAGGATTCATGGCCGATCGTAAACTCAAACACCGAAGCTGGGCGGTGACCGAAGGGCCGGAACGCGCACCCCACCGTTCGATGTTCCGCGCAATGGGTTTGAACGATGAAGATCTGAGCCGCCCGATGATTGGTGTCGCCAGCTCGTGGAATGAGGTTACCCCCTGCAATGTTCATTTGAACCGGCTGGCATCCAGCGTGAAGGAAGGCATTCGCGAAGCTTCCGGAACGCCGATCGAGTTCTGCACAATCGCGGTCAGCGACGCGATTTCAATGGGCCACGAGGGTATGAAGGGTTCGCTGGTGAGCCGCGAGGTCATCGCGGATTCGGTGGAACTCGTAACTTTCGCAGAACGCTTCGATGGATTGGTCGCCATCGCCGGCTGCGATAAGAGCCTTCCCGGAATGCTCATGGGCCTGGCGCGTTTGAATCTCCCTTCCGTTTTTTTATACGGCGGAACCATCATGCCCGGCCACTTCGGGGGTAGAGACGTCACCATTCAAGATGTCTTCGAAGCGGTCGGCGCCTACGCTCAAAAGAAGATGACGGCCGAAGCGCTTCGAGAACTGGAAGGAATGGCTTGCCCCGGGCCGGGCTCGTGCGCCGGAATGTACACGGCAAACACGATGGCGGCTGCGATTGAAGCACTTGGGATGTCGGTCCCCGGCAGCGCGAACATTCCGGCGATGGCGGCAGCGCGTACCGAAATCTGCATCCAATCCGGTAAGGTTGCAATGAATCTTCTGGCGGCCGGCATCACGCCGCGGCAGATCCTCACGCGAGAGGCATTTGAAAATGCCATTACGCTGGTCGTGGCGACCGGCGGCTCAACCAACTCTGTGTTGCACCTGCTTGCGATTGCGAACGAGGCCGGCGTGCCACTGACGGTCGACGACTTCAATCGCATAACCGACCGCACGCCGCATATCGTCGACTTGCGCCCCGGCGGAACTTACGTGATGGCCGATCTCGATCGCGTGGGCGGAGTGCCGCGGGTGTTGAAGGTGCTCCTCGACGCGGGCCTTCTCCACGGCGATGCGATGACCGTTACGGGAAAAACAATGAAGGAAAATCTTCGAGACGTTCCCGCCGGCGACGAGCACAAAGTGATTCGTTCGATATCTCAGCCGATCAACAAGACGGGCACGATTCGCATATTGAAAGGGAATCTCGCTCCGGAAGGTGCCGTCGTGAAGGTTGCAGGAGTGAAGAACCTGCGGCTCGAAGGACCGGCACGCGTGTTCGAATGCGAAGAGGATGCCATGGCGGCGATCCTGAAGGGTGAAATCAAAGCCGGTGATATTGTGGTTATTCGATACGAAGGCCCAAAGGGCGGCCCCGGAATGCGCGAGATGCTGGCCGTGACGGGAGCGCTCCACGGTGAAGGGCTCGGAGATAAAGTCGGCTTGATGACGGACGGACGGTTTTCCGGAGCCACCCACGGATTAATGGTTGGCCACGTCGCGCCAGAAGCAGCGATCGGCGGACCGATAGCCGCAGTCCGGACGGGTGACAGGATTTTGATTGATGCGCAGGAGAGAACACTGGAGCTAAAGGTATCCGATGCGGAGATCAAACAACGGTTGAGCCAGTGGAAGGCGCCCGAACCCCGATACAAAACCGGTGTGCTGGGGCGGTATGCGCGCCTGGTGTCGAGCGCGTCGCAGGGGGCGGTGCTGAATTAGTTGTTAAATCACTGATGGCCACTGCCCAATTAGTGGTTAAATCACTGATGGCCACTGCCCAATGACTAATGAACTTGAGGATTGAGAAATGAGCGGATGACTAATGAAATTGAGAAATGAACGGATTTTTCAATCCTCAATCCTCAATTTCATTTCTCAATCGCCAAGTTCATTAGTCATTGGGCAGTGGCCATCAGTGATTTAACAACACAAATACCTCTTCCTCCCTCACTTCGCACTCATAAACCTTTGCTCGCTCCTTCTCCCGCCGGCATGTCCCGTCTTCCAATCGGACGTGCCAGCCGTGCCAGCTGCAAATAACTTCGCCGGCCTGCATGATTCCCTCGCTCAAAGGGAACCCAAGATGCGGGCAAAGGTCTTCGATGGCGTAAACGCGGTCGTTCCAGCGAAAAAGAGCGAGGTCCAGGCCGTGGGCCTTTACAGCATGACCCAGGCCCTCGGTGGGAAGCTCCGATAAATTCGCTACCCTCAACCAGTTATCACTCACGCGTTTCTTCCAAACCATAATGTTATACTTCGACTGAACAGATAGGGAGCCGAGTAAATTGAAGATAGAAGCAAAAAATCGAACGGCGAGGCGGATGCAGGGTGTTACCGGCGAAGCCGCCTTCCAAATGCTCAACCGCGCCAATGAGTTGGAGCGCCAGGGACGAAGCATCATCCATATGGAAATCGGCGAGCCGGACTTCGACACTCCGGCCCCGGTTGTCACCGCCGGCATTGAGTGGCTGAAAAAAGGCGCGACGCATTACTCCGCAGTTCCGGGCATTCCGGAGCTGCGCCAGGCGGTTGCACGGCATCTTTCGGAACAGCATTCCGTTTCAATTGATTGGAAAAACGTTATTGTGACGCCCGGCGCCAAGATGATGATCTTCTCCATCATTCATTCCATGGTCGATCCGGGCGACGAAATTATCTTTGCTGCGCCGGCATACCCCGCTTATGAGGCCGCCATTCGAATGGCGGGAGCGATACCGGTCCCTGTCAGGCTCGAGGAGTCGAAGCAATTCCGGTTCAGTCTTGATGAGCTTGCACGGAAGATCACGCCGCAGACGAAAATGATCATCGTCAATTCGCCGCAGAATCCGACCGGCGGTGTTTTGAAGTTCGAAGATCTTGAACGGCTCGGAGAACTCGCCCGCAATCACGACCTGTTTATTCTCTCCGACGAGATTTACTCCGAGATTTGTTATGGCGAGCGTCCGGCGAGCATGCTCGATGTCCCGAAGATTATCGATCGATTGCTTCTCGTGAACGGTTTCTCCAAGACCTATGCCATGACCGGCTGGCGTCTTGGATACGGCATCGTGCCTTCGGACACGTTTTCGACCATCGAGCTCTTCGTCAACAACAGCGTGTCCAGCTCGGCAACATTCACCCAGCACGCCGCGGTCGAGGCGTTTACTCCGGAAACCAGCAAAGCCGTCAATGACATGGTCCGGGAATTTCAAAAACGCCGGGACGTTTTTGTGGATGGATTGAACAGCATTCCGGGAATCCGTTGCCAGAAACCGTTGGGAGCGTTTTATCTCTTTCCGAATATCAGCGGACTTGGAAAGCAAAGTGTGGAAATTGCGGAGAGATTGTTGAACGAAGGCGGTGTCGCAGCTCTGCCCGGGACGGCCTTTGGCGGATACGGCGAAGGCTACATGCGGTTCTCATTCGCAAACTCTCTCGACAACATCGAGTCCGCCATTGAAAGAATCCGGCATTTCGTGACAACTCTTTAGGGTTGCATTTCGAACTTGAGGGAAATCTCAGCCGCGAATGACGCGAATTACGCCAAATGGGCGCATCAAGAATCCTTTGAATGCGCCCATTTGGCGTAATTCGCGTCATTCGCGGCTGAGATTTTAGCTATGTCCCAGTTCAAGGTTCTCTTACTTGACGGCATCGATCCCGCTGGGGTCGAAGTGATTCAGCGGACGGCATCGATCACGCCTGTCGTTCACGACAAAATTTCACGAGAGAAACTTCTGGAAATCATCGGCGAGATGGACGGCGTTGTCGTGCGCAGCGGAACGAACATCGATCGCGAATTCATTGAGAAGGGACAGCAGCTGAAGGTTATCGGGCGCGCCGGCGTGGGCGTGGACAACGTCGATGTGGATTCCGCGACCGAGCATGGTGTTCTCGTGATGAACTCCCCGGGCGGTTCGACGACGACGACGGCCGAACACACCATCGCCATGCTATTCGCCCTCGCCCGGAATATTCCGCAGGCTTATAAAACCCTGAAGAACCGCCAGTGGGAAAAGACCAAATTCAAAGGCGTCGAGCTGGCAGGGAAGACACTGGGCGTGGTCGGCCTTGGCCGCATCGGCAGTGAGGTGGCCAGGAAGTGCCAGGCCATCGGGATGAATGTGATCGCCTACGATCCATATATCAATCCGGATGCGCATCTCTCGAGCGGGTTGAAGCTCGTCGAGGTTCAAGAGCTCTTTGACCAGGCGGACTTCATCACCGTCCATTCGCCGCTCACCGATACCACCCGCAATCTGATCAACAAGAAGGCGATTGCCCAGATGAAGACCGGTGTGCGCATCCTGAATTGCGCCCGCGGTGGCATCGTCGACGAAGCTGATCTTTACGAAGCGCTGAAGAGCGGGAAGGTTGCCGGCGCCGCTTTCGATGTTTTCGAAACCGAGCCCAATACTCAATCGCCGCTGCTCGAGCTGGAAAACTTCATCGCCACGCCGCACCTGGGCGCATCGACCGTCGAGGCGCAGCGCAAGGTGTCCGAAGATATCTGCAGCCAGGTTGCGGATTACCTGCTCAGGAACACCGTTCGCGGCGCGCTCAATTTTCCGCAGCTCGAAGCGGGTCAGGTGGAGCGTTATCAGCATTTTGTGGATCTGGCCGGCCGGCTTGCGGCCTTCATCGCGCAGATTTGCGACGGACGCATGCAAACGGTCTCCATCCGGTATTCCGGGGAAGTTTGCGATATGAACCTGAACTACCTGACATCGATCATTGTTCGCAGCCTGCTCGCGCCGGTCCTGCGCGAGGGTATAAACCTGATCAACGCCATGCACGTTGCAAACCTGCGTGGTATCAAGGTTCAGGAAACGCGGGTGCCGGCGCCCGAGAATTTCACCAATCTCATCATCATCGAGCTCAAAACCGATGTGGAATCGCATCGAGTGTCGGGAACGGTTTTTACCGACAAGCTGCCGCGCATCGTCAACGTTGACGGCTACCCTCTCGAAGTCGTGCCGCGCGGCAACATGATCTTCTTCACCAACAACGACCAGCCGGGCGTTATCGGCGGCATTGGTACCGTTTTGGGGCAGTGCAACGTCAATATCGCTGGTATGCATCTGGGACGCGAGCATGAAGGGGGGCGGGCGCTGGCCCTGCTGCTGGTCGATAATCCCGTGCACAACGAAGTGATCGAGCGCGTACGCAAGCTCGAGAACATTTTGTCGGCGAAGGTTGTCAGGGTGTCTTAGATTTCAAATGACTCGTGGCCACTGACCAATGACCAATGGACTTGAGACATTGAACAATGAACATTTAAGAAACTCGTCATTGTTCAATGAGCAATTTTCAAGTCTTCATTGTTCAACGTCTCAAGTCCATTGGTCATTGGTCAGTGGCCATCAGTGATTTAAGATCTTCCTCAAGGTTGTGTTAACTCAGTTTCTAGCTTTATTTCTTTTCGCGGTCCCCGTCCTTGTGGGCCGAATTGCAGATCCCCAGGGAAAACCCGTTGCGGACGCCAGAGTCCGCGTCCAGGGAGAAAGCGGCCGAAGTTCCGAAGCCATGACTGACGGGAGGGGTTCGTTTCGAATAGAAGTAAACGGCCCGTTCCGCCTGGAAATTCGTCATCCCGGATATCGAACGCTTCAATCCAATGTTGTTTCGATCTCGGGTGAAGACGTCTATCAGGCCGACGTCAAACTGCTGCCCGGCAACCCGGACGACATCGACAACGTTGATCTTCAGCTCGAGCAAGTTGCGGATCCGGAAAGCCGCGTCGATCCAACAGTCCGGGAAGGACTGCCGAAATCGGATCGTCTCTTTGGTTTGCGCGGCGGCGTGAACGTCACGGGGATCCGGGAAGGGTCCGGCCAGCGATGGGTCGCACAGTCGGGCAGCGTCTTCACGAGCTCATCGACATCGACGGCCGTCACCGAAACATCCGATTTCTCCGCAGACCTGGGCGATACCACCGGCGCTGACGATGCGCTTCCCGCGGGTGACACGACATTTCACGGGAACATTCATTACTTCCATCGCAACGATAAGTTCAATGCGCGAAACTTCTTCGATCCGCCGGACTCGCCTATTCCGCCGTTCAAGTATCACTTCTTCGGCGGCGCTGCCGGCGGAATGCTTCGCGAAGGAACGTACGTTTACTCCCAATACTGGGGGCTGCGTATTCGGCAATCCATCACGCGGGCCGCGACTGTGCCCGATCCGGTCCTTCCTGGATCCGGAGACCGGGTTTCCTTTCCCGGACAACCGGATTCCGGCCAACCGCCTTCACCCTCTGGGGCTGGCGCTGGCCCGGCTCTATCCGGCGCCGAATGTTCCTGGAGCGACGACTCAAAATTATCGAGCAGTCGGCAAGCTCGAAACGGCGGCCGACGCATATGGTTTCCGCCTGGATCATCGATGGACGGTTTCGAACGAAGCCTTCCTCGAATATCAGTTCAATCGAGATACAACAAAAGATCCTTTCAACCTGCTGAGTGGAATAACGAACCTGCCGTCGTTTGGAGTCCGCGATGCGCTCCGGACGCACACTGCCCGCATCAATAACACGCACATCTTCTCGCCCACGCTGATCCATCAGGCGCGATTCTCGGCGAGCTTCCTGACTCAGCCGAGAACGATCCTCGGACCACAGGATCGGGCTACGCCGGCGGTTCTCATCACTGATCTTTCGAACCTGGGTCATGCGACGAATCTTCCGCAGGAGCGGCGCAACCGCAGTTTCGAATTGCTCAATGAGCTTTCCTGGCAGCGCGCCTCTTCGTCCACCAAGGTCGGTGGAGTCGTACGATATCTTCCCCTCCACGCGACTCTGGATTTATACAGCCGCGGCCAGTTTCAGTTTACGGGCGGAATCTTCAGCCAGAATTCACTTGCGAATCTCCTTCTGGGCGTTCCGACCAATGCGCTGCGCATGCAGGGGAACACGACGAGGAACTTCCGGACCTGGACCACCAGCCTGTACGTTCAGCATGACTGGCGGCCCTCGCCGCGTGTTTCAGTGAACGCCGGTCTGCGCTACGACTACCAGACACCGTTTCGGGAAGCCAACAACCGGGTGGCGAACTTCAATCCGGCAACTGGCGTGATGGAGACCTCTCCGAAGCCGCTCTATAATCCGGACCGGAATAACTTCGCGCCGCGGGTGGGTATTTCGTGGCTGCCGTTTGGCAGCGTCGTGGCGCGTGCCGGGTACGGCATTTTCTACGATACGCTTGCCGTGGGCGACAGCCTGTTTCTGCTGGGATTGAATCCGCCATTCGTGCGGTTCGATGTGAAGGATAACGGGCCGGCGCTGCCGGAGTTTGACCTCAGCACCGCTTTCAACGAGGCCTCGGCATCCGTGCAGCCCAGCATATTCTCGGCATCGAGGGACCTTCCGAATCCGTACGTGCAGCAATGGAATCTTTCGATCGAAGTGCCGCTGCGGGGAGACACGTTGCTGGGTCTTTCATACTACGGCCAGAAGGGGACTCGCCTGCGCCGGCAGCTCAATCTGAATCAGCCCACGGCCGGGCCGATCAATTCCTTCAACGACCGGCGGCCTTTCGCGAACTTCAAAAATATTTTCCAGTTTGAGACGAGCGCATCATCCATCGCCCACGCGGCGGAAGTGCGGATGGAACGGCGGTTGTTTGTTGCTGCTTACAGGTTTTCCCGTTCGATCGACGATGCCACGCTGATCAGCGTTCTGCCTCAGAATTCTCACAACCTTCGGGCGGAGCGCGGGCTCTCGGATTTCCATATGAAGCACCGCCTGGTCTCTTCGACCACGTATAACCTGCCGTCGCGCCGCTTTATCAAAGGATGGCAGGTACAGGCAATCGGTACCCTCCAATCCGGAACGCCGCTTTCGGCTGTCCTGGGAGCGGATGTGGCCGGAACCGGAAGTCCCATCGTGAATCGGCCGGACCTGATCCGTAATCCGAATATCTCGAACCCGACGCCATCACGATTCTTCGACACGAGTGCATTCCGCATTCCGGCGGAAGGCACATTCGGCAACAGCGGGCGCAATGTCATCATTGGCCCCGGCATTTGGAACGTCGATGCGGCAGTGACCCGGACGCTGAGGCTATCGGACGCGACACGCGCGCAATTCCGGACGGACTTTTATAATGTGTTGAATCATCCCAATTTTGTGGCGCCGCCATCCATGCAGAACTTTGCTGACGCGCCCGACACTTTCGGAGTGCTTTTTGTTGCCAGATCTCCTCGAATTCTTCAATTTGGATTAAAATTCCTATGGTGAGAACTTTCATATTACTTCCACTCGTTCTACTGCTTTCGCAGAAGCCGGTTGAGAAACCGAAGGTCCATGCGGACTTTCAATTCGGATCTTATCCTTCGTCCCGCTCGGCTGAAGAGCTGCTGAAGGACGACCTTGCGCGCCAGATCCTTGTGGCCTTCCACGAAGGTTGGTCGCTTGACAAGATCGCAAAGACCCTGAAGCTGCAGATCTCCGAAGTCTCGACGATGACGGACAAGCTCGAAGACGCGGCCCTTGTAAACCGCGAGGACGAGTATGACATCAGGCCCGCTATGCCGGTGATCCGCGAACGCGATTACGACCGGGTGAAGGACAACCTTCGCAAGCACACTCAGGAATTCACGAAACTGATTCTCGCCAACTGGAAGGACATCGAAACGATGGCGACTTCGCTCGAGGGCGCGAAAAGCACACCGAAGGACCGCCTGATGTACGAAACAGTCGTGTCAGGGATTCTGCTGGGTGGCATGATGGACGCGTTTCTCGACGACAAGACGCTGCTGCCTGGAATCCGGCGCCGCGTGAAAACCGATCGTTACTATGCGTGGCTGGTGGAAAGCAATCCCGCTGCAGCCGGCAAGTTGCGTCGTGAGGTGCGCGAGTCGGCCGGCTACCGGGTTGTCACAATAGGCAACGTGCTTCCGGACGAGAAGCTCAATCCCGACGATCTCCGGGGCAAGGCCACAGTTATTGACGACCCCGACGCCCAGAGGTATCGCACGTTCATCAGTTTGTTGTCTCGAGACAAGCTGCTGCCTTATTTCAAGACCCGCCGCGATGAGCTCCTGAAAACGGGCGCATTGATTTCCGCAGGGAAGTACTCGGCGTTTGCAGAATTCTTCGCCTGGTATTACGTGTCCATTGCAAACGCGGTGACCGACGCCCTGGTCGCCGATCACCGCATTGCTCCTCCCGACAAGCTTTACACCTACGCGGTTAAAGTCCCGCAGTAAGCGATGCAGGATTACGTGCCTGTCCTGTAGCGGCGCTTTGTGAGCGCCGGCGGTCATAGACGTCATAGACCGCCGCTAAAGTAATCGCGGGGCCCGCGTCCCATTTTTCTACGCATGTGACCCACCTTCCCACTACCGCTTTCCCGGAAAAGAATTTCTCTCAATTGATTGCAGTTTTCGAACGCGAATGTCGCTTTAGTGGTCAAGGAGGCACTGATGAAGGCCCGTCACATAAAGCCGTCCAAAGTCGCGATATTGCTGCTGGTGATTTTAACATCCATGTCCGATCTATTTGCGCAACGCCAGACGCTGTATCTGCCGATCCTTCAGGCGACGAATGCTGGAGACCTGGGATTGGCGCTGTCCAATCCGACGCTGTCGGACGCGACGGTTACGCTGACGGCGCGAGGCTTCGACGGTCAGGGAATCTCGGGACAGGACATTACCAACCCTGTAACGCTGGTTATCCCGGCATCGGGCCAGCGCTCCCTGCGAGCCAGCGAGATTTTTGGTGCCGGCGTATCCGGCAAAACGGGATGGGTCGAGCTGGCTGCATCCACACCGGCGGTCAAGGGTTTCTTCATCCTGTTTGATGCAGGCTTGAATTTCATCGATGGGGCGGAATTGGTGAGCACTCCATCGCCACGCCTGATTTTCCCTAAAGTGTCAGTCACTCGAGATTCAACGACGGACATTACCTTCATCAATACCGAAGCATCCGGACTCAGGCCCACCGTCACGCTATATGACAACGCCGGCAATCTCACCGCGAGAAACATCTTCCCCGTTGAACCATTTTCGGGCTTCTCCGGGCCGATCACGAGCCTGGTGCCGGTGGATCGAGGGTTCGAAGGTTATGCCGTGGTCGACGTGGGCAGTACGCCGTTTGACAGGCACGAACCGCTGGTGGGCTTTGAGACGTACAAGAACCGTTCCGACATCGCCTTGCTTTCGGCTGTGCCGGACTCCGCGGTGTTGCGCACCGGATTTCTCGTCCACCTGGCCAGCCAGAGCGGGTATCAAACAC
>QHXD01000124.1:0-4028 GCA_003223895.1 Acidobacteriota bacterium | reverse complement strand
CTGTCGAGCGAACCATACCGGCAAATGGCCGCCTGGAGGAAGGAGCGGAGCAGATGTTCGGCCTGACCGGAAATGAGCTAATTGTCGGCTCCGTCCGATTCGATGTGCAGGGCAACACGCGAGGCTTGATCAGCTATCTGGATTACGGAACGACCGATGGAATTCTCCTTTCGGCTGTTCCGGCCCAGGGAACTGGTTTTTCCGATCTGTACTTCTCGCACATTGCAGAAGGCCTGGGTTTCTACACTGGAATGGCTTTGCTGAATCCGAATACACAGTCCTCCTCGGTGACCATTGATGTTTTTAATCGGGAAGGCCGCCGCGTGGACTCGGCTGTGTTGGTGTTGGCTCCCGGAGAGCGCCGATCGCGGCTGGTATCCCAGCTGCTCCCGCTGGCGGCGAACCAGGTCGGCGGGTTCGTTCATGTCACCGCGTCGCAGCCCATTTTCGCCAACCAGGTGTTTGGATCCCGAGTCGGGCTGACATTTCTCGCTAACGTCTCCGCTCAAGGAGTGCTTTTGCGGCCTCAAGCCAACGGCCGGACGGTGATCGCGACAACCGGAGCGGACGTAATTGCAACAGACGCTTCGGCTTCCATTGTGATTCCACCAGGAGCTTTGCCGGCGAACACCTCAATCCGCCTCTCTTCCGTTGCTATCTCCAGCTTGCCCGATCCGTCGGCCACACAAAAAATCGTCGCGACCATCGACGCAGAGCCTTCCGGAACCCGATTCAACATTCCTGTGAAGCTCAGCTTTCCGCTGGCTGCGCAGCTCGCTGCGGGCTCCCAGGTTCCTTTGTTGATTTTCAATTCGAACCACCAATTCGAAGACTCAGGGTTCACCGCAATCGTCGGCGAGTCCGGGCGTGTGGCGTCGGCAGACATTACCCACTTCACGACGTACGCCGTGGCCTTGCCGGCGGATCAGTTGATCTCGGTCACCGGCGTCAGCCCCAGCACCGGAATACCGGGCATGCCCGTCACCATCACAGGGTCCGGATTCAGTACAGATGGTTCCCGAAACAACATTATGTTTGCCGGCAAAGACAACATCTCGATCAAAGGAGCTTTAACTGCCGCGAGCGCGACATTATTGACAGCGACGGTTCCGGAAGGTGCTGTGACCGGCAACCTGATCGTGCAAGTTGGAAACCGCAGCTCGATCGGCGTGATGTTTAACGTACCTGTCGGCAGTCCCAAAGCTGCCATCACCAGCATTTCTCCGATGAGCGCTACCCTGGGGACGACCTCAGTTGAAATACAGATTTCGGGCACCGGTTTTCAAGCAAACTCCACAGTAACTTACGATGGAGCCAATGCCAGTGCATCGTTCGTGGATTCGAGCTCGTTGTTGATCAATGTTTCCGGCAGGCAAATGGATCCTGCCGTTCACAAGATCGTCGTGAGTAATCCGCCACCAGGAGGCGGAAATTCGAATACGGCCGAATTTACAGTAGGTTTCCCCGTGCCGGTTCTTTCGAGTCTTTCTCCGGCATCCATCAGTAGAGGAATCCCGGCCGAAGTCACTATCAGCGGATCGGGATTCACGTCTTCGACAATCGTCGTGGTGGACGGAACAACCACCGGCGGAACCTTTATAGACGGAGCGACGATGAAGGTTACGGTCGTTGCGTCGGACATTGGGACGCGGTTGATCTCGGTCTCGAACCCTGCACCGGGTGGCGGGACCAGCAACACCCTGGCATTGACGATTACCGAGATGATTCCGCCGGTTCTGACGTCGATCAACCCGGCAAGTGGCGACAGTTTGTCGACGGTCAACGTAATACTGAGCGGAACGAGCTTCGTAAGCGGCGCTAGTACGGTCACGGTCAGCGGGACTGGTGTATCCGTCGGGCCAGTGACCATAGCGAATGGCAGGACCGGTTTGATCACGACATTCACGATCGCTGGAACTGCTGCCGCGGGCGCTCGTAAGGTCACCGTAACGACACCGGGGGGGACCAGCGCTGCCGTAACCTTCACAGTCGATCTTCCTGCGCCTCTGACGCTTTCTTCAGTCAGCCCAGCAAGCGGGGCGCGGCGTACCAGCGTAGCCGTCGCACTGACGGGAACCAACTTTGCGAGCGGCGCAAGCGTTGCCGTCAGCGGAGCCGGTGTGACTGTCGGCAGCGTGAATGTGGCTGGCGCCACGTCCATCACAACCACTTTCAACATCGATGCCAACGCGGCATCAGGGGCACGCTGCGTAACAGTGACCACCTCGGCGGGCACGAGCCCCTGTGCCGTGTTCACTGTTCTTGGAGAGACATCGACTCCTGTCGCCGTACAAGTCACGAGCTCGAACGCCGTGGGCGCTTACGACGTCACGATCAGCTTTGATAAGAATGTCGTTAATTGCAGCTCGGACAACGTTACAGGTGGAAACGGCGCCGGCTTCACCGGGCGTCCGACAACGGTGAACTGCCAGAACGCTGAAGGTACGCTCAGGCTCAACCATTTCCAGAGCGGAAATTCTCCAACGGGCACTTTCACGGTGGCCAATGTGGTTTTCATTCCAGTCGGCGCTGGGACCAGTAGCCTCACCGTAACCGTCAATGCACTGACGGACACCTCCGGGCTGGCGAATCTCGCGATTCCTCCAGCGCAGGTCACGTTGAGCCCCAGCAGCGTAACCATCCCGCATCCGTAGTCAACCGTCATGTGGCAAGCGAATCGTCGAAATCAGGAGGTTCAGATGAAGAAGACAAGCAATACATTGCTCACTATTTGGGCTCTGGCATTTACTGTAATGCTCATAGATTCGGCCAATGCGGAGACACGACTATTCGTTCCGCAGTTTTCTTCCGGGCCACAGCAAGAGACTCAGCTCTTGCTGGTCAACTCTAACAAGCACGATTCACAAATCGACCTGTGGGCATTCACGCCGGACGGACACCTCGCGGGGCAATCCCAGGTGACGGTCCCAGGAAATTCGACCCGCTCTTTGACCTTGAAAGAGGCCTTCCAGCTCGGCGAGCCGTTGAGCGGTTGGCTGGCGGCCCTGTCGAACGATGACGGGATTGGGCTTTCCTACAGCCTGACCGGCGAGCGGGACGGCAGCAGCTACACCGAATCGCATGATGCGGTCGCCTGGACGGCGAAAGTTTTCCAGCAGACGCTGGAAGACCCCAAACGCCAGACTGTCCGGATCTCCAACCCGAATGCGTTTCCCACGAACGTGATCCTGAATGGGCTGGACACGGATGGCCGAGTAATGACGAGGCGCGATTTAACACTCGCACCGTTTGCCCAGGTCGAAGAGGGAGTGGGAAAACTCATCGGAAACGATTCAGTGCGACTGGACGTGCTTGCGAACGCAGACGTGGTGACGACGCTCGGACACAACCTCTCGCAGGTAATAAGGAGGAGGCTAGGTGAAGCGGGCGCCGCAACGCGAAATCAGCAGCTGGCCCTGGTGGTGGAAACCCCCCGGACTCTTGGAGCGTACCAGGTGACCCTGCGGTTCGAACCCAGGGTCGTCCAGCTTACGGCCAAAGACGTTGCAGGCGGCTTGGAAGCGGGTTTCGAATCCAGACCTCTGGTCATAAACATCGACAATGCCGCTGGCAAGATCACGCTGGCATCCTTTCAGGTCGGCGCCAATCCGACCGGCCGAATGATCGTTGCACGGATCAACTTTTCGACGAAGACCAACGCGGCTGCGCGTTTTCTCGTCCAGGTGGACGAGGTGGCCGACAGCGCAGGCGCCAGCCTTGATGCAGCTGACGTGGCCGTTAGTCTGGCTCGATTGAAATAAGGAACAACTGAAATCGATTATACGGCGCTCGAGCGGAGAGTCGCCATAAACCTAACGTGTCTGTAATTGCTCTCGCGGAGGGGCTATGCACATGACTAAACGGAGTTGGTATCTGCAATTCACTCGGCGCACCCTGATGCTTGCGTTCGCCGTCCTTTTTCTGTTGTCTCAGAGCCGAGTTCGCGCGACTAATCACTTCGTGCACATCACGGAAGTGATGGCCGGCGCCAATGGCAACTCGAAGGTCCAGTTCATCGTCATTGACCA
>QHXD01000123.1:7328-17494 GCA_003223895.1 Acidobacteriota bacterium | reverse complement strand
TCTCCAGCATCACTACGACCGCAAACAAGGCGGTTACCACAGTGTTGGCCGTGTACATGATGCCCGGTCCCACCAGCATGCGCACATTGCTCAGATCGTTGGTGGCTCTCGACATCAACTCGCCGGTTTTATTCTTCTGGTAAAACGAGATCGAGAGCCTTTCCAGATGACGGAAGAGATCGTTCCGGAGCGTATATTCGATGTCGCGCGATACCCCGATGATCAACATGCGTGTGAGGAACCGGAAGACTCCCTGCAACACCGTCAGCCCGACGATAAGGGCTGCGTAATAAAGGAGTTTCTGCCGGGTGACCGACTCGCGAAGGGCATCGACCGCAGAACCGGTGACCCAGGGGGTGGCCAGAAGGAAGACGTTGGAGCCCACGATGCAGATCAACCCGAAGGCAAGGCGGAAGCGGTGTTGCCTGAGATGGACGGTCAGGCGGGCCAGAACGTTCCATTTCTCCGAGTTAAGGAAGACCATAAGTCCTCATCTTACTATAATGTATGCGGCATTAAACCTGAGGGAGCCGGAGGATGTCCAAATGGATAGCGGGGACGGAACCATCGGGCAGAGGACAAACTCGCAAATGGAACACGCTTTAACGACATCGCCGGACTTGTCGAGCGGTACCTGTCCGGAGACATGACTGCATTCGATGAGCTGATGATCCGGTACGAACGGCAGATTTACCGGGTTTGCTACCGGTTCGTGGAAAACCGGGAGGACGCGATGGACCTGGCCCAGGAGGTCTTCATCAAGGCGTTTGAACACCTCCCCACTTTCCGGCAGGAGTCCAGCCTGAAAACCTGGCTCTACAGGATCGCGATGAATCACTGCATCAATCACGTGAAAAAGCATTCGCAGGAATTCGTCGAAGTCACCGAATACACCTCGAGCGTTCGCGCCTCGGCGCACGCTCAAATGGAGGAGCGAGAACAGCGCGAGCATTTGCGCCGAATGGTGAAACACCTTCCGCCGAAACAGAAGGCGATTCTCGAATTGCGCATCAACGAGCAGCTGAGCTACGAAGAAATTGCTAAGATTTCAGGACGTTCGGTTTCAACCATAAAGGCCAGTGTCTTTTTTGCATTGGGAAAACTGAGGAAACTGGTAAAAGATCCCAGGATCCAGAAGATTCGCCGCGTGTAGGTTGAGTTTTATGTTTGGTCATCTCAAAGCCCAGGAGTTCTTGAATTTGATGGAAGGTGCCGAGCTGCCTGCCGAGCGCAAGCTGCATCTGGACGGCTGTGCGCGATGCACCGCCACATTGACGTCGATGCTTTCAGTGCACGGCGGAGTCACCTCGCTCGATGCCGACATTCCTGAACCCGACTGGGCCGAATTCCGTTCCTCGGTTCGCGATCGATTACTGTCGCGCGCGGCACAGCGTTCTTCCGCAGTGCGGCGCTGGACCGGCTGGCCTATACGGCCGGCAGCGGCGTGGGCCTTGTCGCTGGTCGTCGCAGTTGGAATCACGACCGCCGCGTTCCTTTGGAACATGGAAAGAATGCAGACTACTGTCGTGGAACCACCCCGCCCCCAGCCTCCCGCGATCGAATTGAACGATGTCGAGGCAATGAGTCTCGGGTGGTCCAAGACGTCGCTGTTCGATGATTTGATCCAGCTCAACGATGCACAGGCAGAACAGGTTCGAGCGATGTTGGAGTCCCCGCAGAAGGGAACTCAATACCACCAATGAGAAAGCTTGCCGCCGTCTTCCTGCTCGTTATCTTTTCGAGCACCATCGCCCTGTCCAAGCAGGACGGCGCCAGGCGACTGGAACCGCGCGGCAAGGCGGCCAACCGTGCAGCGGTGCAGGCCGGCCGCACTCCGGCGATCGAAGATGCCGTCCTCGGTTATTACATTAGTCAGTTTCCGCAGGTGGCGGAAGTCGGCGACGACGTTTTTGTGAAAGTCCTGCCTCATCTCCGGCAGTTTGTCAGGGAACGATTTGAAATCAGCCAGCGCAGAAACCGGGCTTTGAATGCCATCAGAAACATGGTTCAACGCGACGAATCCGAAGAGGACCTCAAGCGTTTAATTCGTGAGTTCGACAAAGCCGACGCGGACATTCAGGCAAATCAGGAAAAGTTCCTGGCCAACGTCGATCCTCTTCTGAGCACGCACCAGCAGGCCAAAGCCCGACTGTTTCTGATGATGGCCGACAATCGCATCCGGCAAATCCTGAACCAGATTCAAAACAGCGCGAACCGCCCAGCAGCCCAACCTGCCCCCGAGCAGCGCGAAAAATAACGTCAGAGCGAACACCTTCCCGAGATCACTAATCACTGATGTCCAATGCCCAATGACTAATGAACTTGAGGATTGAAAAATGAGCGGTTGACTAATGAAATTGAGAAATGAACGGATTTGTCAATCGTCAATTCTCAATTTCATTTCTCAATCCTAAATCCTCAATTTCATTAGTCATTGGACGTTGGACATCAGTGATTAGTGATTTGGGAAAAACCCCCATCGTGTTGTATTAATGCAGGCATGATTTCGCGACTCCGCTTCATCCTGCTCATCGCCCTCACTGTCTTCATTGTCCCTGGTGCCTGGGGCGAACCGCAGCAGATGCCGAAGATCACGCTCAACTATCCCACCAGAACCGGACAAAGCTGGGTGCTCTACATCGCAAAAGAAGGCGGCTATTACCAGAAGTATGGGCTGGACGCGAATATTGTATTTGGTGTCAGCCCGACCGGGATTGCCATGGTGATCAGCGGCGAGGCCGCCATGACCGTCTACACGCTGGAGCAATCGATGCAGGCAAGCTCCAAAGACGGGTCCCTCGTCTCTGTGGGCAGCCTGTTCAAGAAGAGCCTGTTCGCACTGATGGCGACGAAGGACATTACAACCGTCCGCGGCCTGAAAGGGAAGCGTGTGGCGGTGAGTCAGATTGGCGACGCGCCGTACAACTACACGAACGGACTTCTCAACAAAGCCGGACTCGGTCAAAGGGATGTTCAGTGGGTTCCCGTCGGAACCGATGTCAGTGGCCGCGCCGCCGCTCTGGTAGGCAGCCGCGTCGATGCCACGATGTTGACCGCGCCGGTGTATTTCAAGCTCGAGCAGGAAGGATACAAGAACCTCGGCAATATCAGCGACTACGATGATATCTACGCCCCATCCGTATATCTGATGAAGAAAGGTACGATCGCGGCGAACCCGAAGCTTCCTGAATTACTGATCAAGGCTCACGCCGAAGCGATCAAGCGGTTCTACGACGACAAAGCGTTCGCAATCAAAGCATACCGAGTGTACGACCCACAGGATCCTGCAGAGGTCGAGAAAATCTACGACCACTATGCCAGGGTCAGCACCTATGAGCGCGTCCCCTACGTTACCGCTCCGGCCGTCCAGTACATTCTGGATCACTTGAGCGACCCGCAGTCGGCCGCTCAGATGAGGAAATTCGATTTCCGCTCGGTCATCGACAACGGCATTGTGGACCGTCTCGTCAAGGAAGGTTTCTTCGAGAAGCTGTTTGGACCGGGGATCAAAGCCGAGCAGGAGAGGAAGGCGAAACTAGCCTTCCGGTAGAAACGGATTTAGCCGCGAATTACGCCAATTTCGCGAACTGCCTTTGGCGTAATCGGCGTAATTCGCGGCCAGGATTGCTAACGCCAATGCGCGAATCCCATGGCGCTGCCGGTGCCGGCCTCGGAGCGGTAGCATGCGACATAGTCCACGAGTTTCATCGTCAGTCCTGCCTCGAACATGATTCCGGCAACGGTTATCCAGTTTTTGATCTCCGATGTACCCGCTCGGAACATCTCGTCCGGAATTCTTGACAGAGTTGCGAGGTCGCCTTTCCTCACGGCCTCGAGCACTTCGTGATCGAAAGCTTCGTCGAGCACCCAATGGGTGAGACCACCGGACGCTATAACTGCGACCGTCTGATCTCCAGGCCAGGACGAAATGCCGCGGGCCAGCGTCCGGCCGAAGTTGAAGCAGCGTTCGGCGGACGGCTGGTTAGGCGGATAAAAAGTATTCACGAATACCGGAACGTGCGGCACCACCCTGTCTCGCATCAGCCGCCGATACACAAAGCCATAAGCATGGGGCACTGCGTTCGATCCGATCTCACCGGTGCTCAGCCGCGTCAGTTGAGAAACGTCGAAGCCATCGGCCATCGCCCGTTCGATCAGGTGGCGGCCGAGTTCAGGCTGGCACGGATATTGTGTGTAGACCGAGGGCGTGCGGTCCTGTTCGGCGCAGGCAATCCCGGGAGGAAGCTTCGCCAGGAATTCCGGAGTTCGCGGAATACCTTCCACGTACTGACCCCAGAAGATTGCGAATGCCGGGACGTGCTCGCTCGTGAAGACTTCCATCTGGTCGTTTCCGACTACGACAGCAACGTCGGGCCTCTTCTCATCGAACAAGTCGGCGAGCTTCGAAATCGCACGCTGGCACTGCATGTGGCGATCGCGGCAGACGTCGGGCCTGATCAGCTCTGCAATGCCCTCCTGTTTCCGCAGCGCCAGCAGCTCGTCGAATGTATAGGTCCTGCCCTTATAGAAATGTTGCGGGTTCGCGCGATCGGCTTTAACGCGCTCCGCCCAGATCTCGGGTGGAATCGACAGCATCGGGCCATGCGAGGTACCCAATCCGAAGACGATATGCGCCACGTCTAGCCCACCAGCAGAATCTGGAGATCCATCAGGTTGGTTTGAGTCGGGCCGGTGACGATGAGGTCGCCGGTAGCTTTGAGAAAATTGGAGGAGTCGTTTGACCGCAGGTATTTCAGGGGAATCAGTCCGAGCTCGACAGCTCGCGAGCTGGTAAATGGATCGACGAGCCCGCCTGCGGCGTTTGTCGGGCCATCGGTACCATCCGTGGCCACGCTCGCAAAGCAGGACGGGGTGTGTGTCGGACGAGCCGCCATCCAAATCGCCCAGGCCAGAGCCATTTCCTGATTTCAGCCCCCCAGACCATGACCTCTCACCGTGACCGTCGTTTCGCCGGCCGCCAGAATGCAGGCAGGCGCCTTGATGGGATTTCCACTTCGCGCGATCTCACGTCCGATCGCGGCAAAGAATCGGCCGATGTCTTTCGCTTCGCCTTCAACTTCGGTTCCGAGAACGAGAGTGTTGAAGTTCATCTCCCGGGCCTTGCCGGCGGCGGCATCAATTAAAAGCTGATTGTTCGCAATGATGTGATTGTCGACGTTTTTGAAAACCGGATCGCCCGGCTTGGGCGTTTCGGGAATCTGTCCGCGCGCTCCATTCTGCAGGCGCTCGGATACAGCTTCGGGAACTTGAAGTCCATATTTCTCAATGATGGCAAACGCATCGGAGAAAGACGTGGTGTCCGGAGCCGTCGGGCCGGAAGCGATGAAATCGAGAGCGTCACCGATAACGTCCGAAATGATCAGGGAAACCACATGCGCCGGTGCCGCCCATCTGGCAAGTTGCCCGCCTTTCATGTCCGAAAGATGTTTCCGGACCGCGTTGGTCTCCCGGATTGTTGCTCCGGCACGAAGTAACAAAGATGTCACTTCCTGCTTCTCTTCGAGCGTGATCCCCTCGGCCGGCGCGGGCCACAGCGCGGAACCGCCGCCCGAGATCAGAACCAGGACGACATCTTCCGAGCTTAGCCCGCTCAGAAGCTGCCTCGTTTGCTGAACCGCGCGGCTGCCGACCGCGTCCGGAATCGGGTGTCCTGCTTCGATCAGCTGGATGCGCTGGAGCGGAAGAGCGTGCCCATATTTCGTAACGACCAGGCCGCCCGTAATGTGTTTGCCAAGGATTTCTTCGACAACCTGCGCCATCTTCGCGCTGGGCTTGCCCGCTCCGATGACGATCAGCTTCCCGCGCAGGGGGATTTCCTTGCCTCCGACGGAAAGCACGCCTTCATTGACCTGGACGAAATTGCGAATGCAAATGGCGGGATTCGCAGCGTTCATAGCGGCTTCCCAGATCAGACGCGCGGACTGGCGAAGTTCTCTGGTATTCATTTATTCGCGGTTTCCAAACCCTTCGCAACTCTGGCTCGCATCTCCTCGATCGCTGCGCGGTCGCTGGCCTTGGGATTTTCCTGAAGGTAGACGTCCAGATGCTCGAGGACTGAGCGCCAGCGGTTCTGTTTCATGTAGACATTCACAAGCATCAACCGGCTCATGTTCAGCCTCGGATCCAGCTCGAGGGCTTTCTTCAATGCAGCTTCCGCTTCTTCGAAGAACGACGACTTGTAATTTGCAGAACCGAGATAGTAGTACGCCATCGCCGAATGCGAATCGAGTTTCACGGCCTCCTCGAGAATGTCGAGTGACTGGTCGAGGAGTTTGCCAACGACATCTTCACCCTCGCTTTTGCGCGCATCCGATTCTTCGATGTAAAGGCTGCCCAGATTGATCAGGGGCTGAACATTCCTGGCGCTCAGCTGCCGGGCCCGCCGAAACTCCTTTTCGGCATCGGCGTACCGCTTCACCATATGATAGAGAATGCCCAAATTGTTGTGGCCTTGATAGAAGGTTGGAGCGATCTGAACAGCCCCTTCCAGAAGCTTGATGGCCTTGTCCGTCTGGCCTTTCTTTTTTTCCTCGATCGCCTTCTCGTAGTCCTGCACGGCCTTCTTCGGGAAGCGCTCTTTCATCTGTGACACGTCGATGACGTCGGGGTCTGCACCATCAAGCCCACCGGCTTTCCTGGCAGCATCCTTTTGCTTGTTCAGAAATATGGTGACAGGCGCAAGACCCATCTGGTTGTAAAGCTCGACCGATTGGCGAACGGACTCATAGCCCTCGAGTTCGACGACGATGTAGTACATGCCGCCCTGAAGACTCCGGAATTCAAAGTTTCCCGCGCCATCCGTATAAGTCGTGCTAATGGTCTGCAGAAGCGTTTTCTCGAGGCGCACTTCGATATGCATGTCACCTTCGCGGCCCGTCCCGATAATGACCTTTCCCCTGATTCCAAAATTGTCAGGACGCGGGCGTTGCTGCTGTTGCGGCAGGCCCTGCCCCAGAACAAGACCGCCCAAGAACAAGAACCCCGACAACCCGAACCATACTTTTCTCATCATGAGAGGTGACCTCGTCGTGGCCGGCGGGTTCGGGGAAATTCGGGGTCAGACCACGAATTTCCCCGAACCCGCCGGCTACGAATTACCACGCGACGTTTCCGCGTTTATACCATAAACTGTCTTGGCGATGAAAACGGCGCTCGGCACAGTCCTGATCTCTCAAGAGGATATCCGGCACCGGATTCTGGAAATCGGGCGGCAGATATCCAGCGACTACGCGGGACGAGCCGTCACGCTCGTTGCGATTTTGAAAGGCAGCTTCGTTTTTCTGGCTGATGTGATTCGCGCGATCTCGCCCGAAGTCCCGGTCGAACTCGATTTCATGGCGGTATCCAGTTACGGCGATGCGACGACCACTTCCGGAACGGTGCATATTGAGAAGGATCTCGGAATTTCGATCGACGGTAAAGACGTCATCATTGTGGAAGACATCGTGGACACCGGGCTCACGCTCCTTCACGTTTACAATATACTCTCGGCACGGGGAGCGCGGACTCTTCGCGTCGCAACACTGCTCGAGAAGCCGGGCAAATCCAAGTACGACAGGCCGCTGGATTACGTCGGATTCAAAATCCCGAACAAGTTCGTCGTCGGTTTTGGTCTCGATTACGCGCAGCGGTTCCGCAATCTTCCTGATATACGTGTTTTAGATGAAGTCTGATTTCGGCAGATATATCGACCACACCCTCCTTCGCCCCATCGGAACGACGACGGATATCCGGCGTTTGTGCACAGAAGCCATCGAATACGGGATGGCAGCGGTATGCATCTTTCCTTCCTATATCCCGATGGCCCGCGAAATCCTGAAAGACTCGCGCGTGAAGATCGCCACGGTAATCGCGTTTCCATTCGGAGTCACGTTCACGGAAATCAAAGAAGCGGAGATGCGGGCAAGCGCGGCGCGCGGAGGGGATGAAATGGATTTCGTCATCAACATTGCGGCATTGAAATCGGGAGACGACAAATCCATCGAAGCGGAAATGGAACATCTCACAGCCAGGGCGCGCACGCTCGGCGTGCATACAAAATTCATCATCGAAACGGCGTACCTTACCGAAGACGAGAAAGTACGCGCGTGCAAAATCGCGAATCGCGTCCGGCCGGATTTCATGAAAACTTCAACCGGTTACGGACCGTCGGGAGCCACCGTCGAAGATGTGCGGCTGATGCGGTCGAATTTGCTTCCGGAAATTCAAATCAAGGCTGCTGGCGGCATCCGATCTTATGCTGAAGCCGTTCAATTGTTGCAGGCTGGAGCATCGCGGCTTGGAACCAGCTCGGGAATCAAGATCATCGAAGAGGCAAGCAAGGGATGAAACCCGATACAGGTATAACAACGACCGAAGCGAACTTCCTTGCGACGCTCGTCGAAATCAACCACGAGATCACGTCGATTCTCGACCTCGACCAGTTGCTTAACAAGATCGCCGAACTGACGCATCGAATCGTTCCGTACGAGATTTTCGCGATTTTTCTTGTCAATGAGGAAAAGCAGGAACTGTACCACCGGTTCGTGATCGGGCATCCGCCGGAAGCACGGAATCTTCACATACCCATTGGTGAGGGTGTCACCGGAACGGCAGCACTGGAGCGTAAACCGGTCGTTGTAGACGACGTTCGGAAATATCCCCGTTACATCGAGGCCGTCAAAGCCGCACGATCCGAGCTTGCTATCCCGCTCATTGCCAAGAACCGTGTGGTCGGCGTTCTGGACATCGAGAGCCCCGAAATCGGTTACTTCCGTGAAGAGCAGGTCCGGCTGCTCAACCTGCTTGCCAGTCAGATCGCCATCGCCATCGAAAACGCAAAAGTTTACGAAAGCGAGCGGCGCAACAGGGAGATGCTCGCCCTGTTGTACGAGATCAGCGTCGAAATGGGCTCCACGCTCGAGACCGACGAGCTGGTTCATAAAATCGCGGCCGCTGTGAAGTCCAGGATCAATTACCGGATATTTTCGATCTTTCTCCTGGACGAACGCACCGGTGTGCTGCATCCGAGATTTGTCATCCGCTCCAATGAACGCGAGGATCAGAAGATCGTGCTGCCGCTCGGTGTCGGCCTTATCGGGAACGCCGCGAAGCTCGACGAGCCGCTGCGCGTCGGCGACGTCACGAAGGATCCGCGGTATCTGCCTGTGCATTCGGAAACACGCTCGGAACTGGTGGTGCCGCTGAGATCCAAGGGCAAGGTCGTGGGAGTTCTCGACCTCGAGAGCGCCGAGTTCAATTACTTCACCGAGCATCACCAGCGCTTTCTCATGACTCTGGCCTCGCGCATCGCCTCCTCGCTCGTCAACGCGGAACTGTACTCCCGTGTCTCCGAGAGCGAACGCCGGCTCGAACGCGAAATGAAGATCGCGCGGGAAATTCAGCATCAGCTCATGCCGGAAGATCTGCCGTCGATGCCGCCGCTGACTCTGGCCGTCCTCTTCAAACCGGTGACGCATCTCGGTGGAGACCTGTACGACTGGATTCATTTCGATGACGGCCGGCTCGCCATCGTCATCGGAGATGTTGCCGGTAAAGGCGCGCCGGCAGCGCTCTACGGTGCGCTGTCCAGCGGCATTATTCGGACCCGGGCCGGACGCAAATATCCGCCGGGTCAGATGCTCGAACTGGTAAACAAGACGTTGTATCAAAGGCCGATTGAAAGCCAGTTTATTGCAGTGACGTACTCCATCTACGACCCGCAGGCACGCAAGATTACGATTGCGAACTCCGGTTTGCCGTATCCGTTGATGGTGCGGTCGGGTCAGGCCAATTTTCTCGATGTTGGAGGAGTTCCGCTGGGCTTGTTTCCGGATTCTCACTATCAGGAGACGGAAGTGCAACTGCAAACCGGAGACATTCTGGTCTTCTACTCCGACGGTGTGATCGAATCGCGCAACGATCCCGGCGAGGACTTCGGATTGAAACGCCTTGCGGACGTTGTACTGGCCAATCAAGAAAGATCGGCTGACGGAATCGTCAAAGCGGCCATCAGTTCCCTGGCCAGCTTCATCGGCCGGACAAAGCCCCACGATGACCGGACGATGATCGTGGTAAAGATGGAAAAAGAGTAAGTAAACACAAAGACACAAAGGCACGAAGACACAAAGAAGGGGCGCATCAAATGAACATAGATTTGCGCCCCT
>QHXD01000123.1:0-7184 GCA_003223895.1 Acidobacteriota bacterium | reverse complement strand
TAGCAAAGATCGAGTGCGGCCGCCCCGGCACGTCGTACGCCCTGACTGGCAACAACAAACGCTTCGAACTGACTCATCGCGAGGTGGATCTTCTGGCGAACGCCATAAGGAAAGCCCGTCAGGAGCAGTGCGGTGCCAAGCTGATCCACGTCGGAAACGTTAAGCCTTTGCCCGTTCAGGAAGGATCCCTGTCCGCGCGCGCCGGAGAACATTTCGTCTCGACAGGGATCGTACACAGCGCCGCAGACGATTTGGCCTTTCTGTTCGAAGCCGACGGAAACGCAGAAGACCGGATACTGGTGGGCGAAGTTGGTTGTGCCGTCGAGCGGATCGATGATCCATTTGTCCTCGCCACCGCCGGAAGCACCGGATTCTTCGGCGAGGATGGCGTGATTGGGATACCGCTGCCGGATGCGGTTGATGATGAGGGCTTCGCTTTCCTTGTCGGCGGCTGTTACCAGGTTCGCTCGCCCCTTGAACTCGACTTGCTTCTCGCGGCCCATATACCGCTTCAGCACATCGCCGGCGGTCCTTGCCAGCTCGATAGCGAAGTCTAAGTATTCCATGCGAATACTTAATTCCTGTAATTCGCGGCTAAGTCTACCTCGGAACTGCCGCCGGTGGGGCCGCGCCCATGGTTTCCATCAGCTTCTGGAATCGCTCGTCTTCGAGTAGAAGCGCGAAGGCCGGCTCTCCCTTGACCTTGTCGAGATCTTTGAAACCTTCTTCAACAGCCTTGTAGAGATAGGAAATGGCGCGGTCTTTGTCGCCGTTCATCGCGAATACTTTCGCGAGATAAAAGTTCAGCGTGGACTCGCTGCGCTGCGATGTCTGGATCAGCGTGCCGAAGCCGGAGCTGTGATCAAAAGCCTTCGGATCGATCTCGAGGGCTCGCTGGTAGCTCTTGTAACCTTCCTCGTATCGCTCCATCGCGAAAAGGCAGGCGCCGATATTCAGGAGGATGGTAGGCGATTCAGGGCGGATCTTCAGCGCTCTCATGTACTGTTCCATGGCGCGATCGTAGTCCTTGCGAACGTAATGGACGGTTCCGATATTGTTCAATGCCTCGAGATAATAAGGATTCTGCTTCACCGCTTCGCGATAGAACTGCTCTGCCTCAACAAGCTTCTGGCTCTGGTGGTAAACCAATCCGAGGCGGTTCAACGTCGAAGCGTTATATCGGTCCAACGCGATCGACTTTCGGTATTCGATGATGGCGTCTTCATACATTTTGCGGGCGAAAAACGAATCGCCGCGTTTTTCGTATAGCGTGGCCGCTTCGACGTCTTTCGGCGGCATCAGAATCAGTAATTGGAGGAGATCGCCTTCGCGCTTCTCAATGAGAATAGGATTGCCCGCGGAAACGGAGGCCGCCATGTCGCGAGCCTTCTTGCTGTTTTCACGAGCATAGCGCGACGCACGAAGATTGAGCCGCATCAGGGTATTGTCCGGACTTCGCTCGAGTGCTTTGCGAAGCTGCCGTTCGGCATCGCTGAATTTCCGCTGTGAATAATAGAGAGCGGCGAGGTTGTTGGTGGATTCGCTGTCGTCGGGTTCCAGCTTCAGCGCGGCTTTGTATGCATTTTCGGCGTCTCGCAGCCGGTTGAGCATATGGAAGGAGACCCCAAGCCGGTTCAGGATTCCCGCATCCCGCTGCGGGACGGGAATATTTTCGTAGGCGGCAGCGGCGTCGGCGTACTGTTTCTGGTCGAATTTTTCATTGCCGATAGCGGCCTGCCCGAACAGGTTGGCGCTAAGTAACACAAAAACAATGAATATACGGCCCATAGCATCCGCTCCTAACTGTAGCGGCGCTCGTTTATAAGGGCTGCGCGCTACCGCGCTTGCGCTCCGCGGAGCGCCGCTATAGTTGGGGATTCTACAGCACTTTCGCCCTTAATTCCCGTGCTTTGTCGCGCAGCTCGGCGGCCCGCTCAAACTCGAATTTCTTGGCGGCGGCGCGCATTTCGGCCTCCAGCTTCGCGATGATTTCAGCGAGTTTTTCCGGATCTTCGGTAGCGACGTCTCCGATTTCTGTCTCGGGTATTTTCACGTAATCCGCCTCGGCAATCGCGACGAGCGTCATGTCGACCGGCTTGATGATGCTTTCGGGAGTGATATTGTTTTCGAGATTGTACCGCGCCTGGATATCGCGGCGCCGATTCGTTTCGTCGATAGCGCGCTTCATGGAGTCCGTCATCCTGTCCGCGTAAAGAATCGCGCGGCCATTGATGTGCCGGGCAGCGCGGCCCATCGTCTGAATGAGCGAATCGCCGGACCGCAGGAAGCCTTCCTTATCCGCGTCGAGAATCGCCACAAGCGAGACCTCGGGCAGATCGAGACCTTCACGAAGCAGATTAATGCCGATGAGGACATCGAATTCGCCCCGGCGGAGGCTCCGGAGAATCTTGATACGTTCCAGCGTCTCGACCTCGGAGTGCAAATACCGGCAGCGGACTCCGACTTCGGTGTAGTACTCGGCCAGGTCCTCGGCCATTCGCTTGGTGAGTGTTGTCACCAGAACACGCTCGTTTTTCTCGGCGCGCTTGCGGATCTCGTTGAGCAAATCGTCGATCTGGCCGCGTACGGGCCGCACTTCCACCTCAGGATCGGTGAGTCCGGTCGGCCGGATGACCTGTTCGACAACGACACCGCCGGCCTTCGTCAATTCGTACGGACCCGGCGTTGCGGAAACATAGATGAGCTGATTCGTACGTTTCTCGAATTCCTCGAATGTGAGGGGGCGGTTGTCCAGCGCGGACGGCAACCGGAATCCGTATTCAACGAGGTTTTCCTTTCTCGAGCGATCGCCGTGGTACATACCCCGAAGCTGGGGCGTCGTCTGATGGCTCTCGTCGATAAACATCAATGAGTCCTGCGGCAAATAGTCCAGCAGGGTCGGCGGGGGCTGACCCGGCAGGCGCCCGGTGAAGTGACGCGAATAGTTTTCGATTCCGTGGCAGTAGCCGACTTCCTTGACCATCTCCATGTCGAACAGCGTCCGTTGATGAACGCGCTGCGCCTCGAGCAGCCGCCCTTGTTGTTCCAGCAACGCCTCCCATCCCTGCAGTTCCGTTCTGATGGTCTCGATGGCCTGTTCTATCCGTGGCCGCGGCATGACGAAGTGACTCTTCGGATAGACGGTCAGGCGGTCGAACACGCGAAACTCGTCACCCGTGAGCGGATCAAATGAGCTCAGCTTGTCGACTTCGTCGCCCCAGAGCTCAATTCTGAATCCGATGCTCTCATAGGTAGGGTGGACTTCGATCGTGTCGCCCCGCACTCGAAATGTTCCGCGCTTGAAGTCGAGGTCGTTCCGCTCGTACAGGATCTCCACAAGCTTGGAAAGAATCTCGCGGCGGGAGATGCGCTGGCCCTTTTCGAGCATCAACAACATGCCGTAGTACGCTTCGGGAGATCCCAGACCGTAAATGCATGAGACGGAGGCGACAATGACGACGTCGCGCCGCTCAAAGAGCGATCGCGTTGCGGAAAGCCTGAGGCGGTCGATCTCATCGTTGATGGTGGATTCCTTTTCTATGTAGGTATCCGTCGACGCGATGTACGCCTCCGGCTGGTAGTAGTCGTAATAGCTGACGAAGTATTCGACCGCGTTTTCGGGGAAGAACCCACGAAATTCATGGTAAAGCTGCGCAGCCAGTGTCTTGTTGTGCGCCAGCACCAGTGTCGGCCGTTTCAAGCGATCGATGACTTTTGCCATCGTGAACGTTTTGCCGGAACCCGTGACGCCCAGCAGCACCTGGTGCTTCTCGCCGTCCTTCAGTCCCCCTACGAGTTGCTCGATGGCTGTCGCCTGATCGCCCCGCGGCGAATAGGATGAGACCAACCTGAAGTCCATAATCGATCAATTGTATATCGAAGGGAACGAGGTACAATGGGGCCAATATGACTTTCCCCCGACCGGCCCAGGGTCGTCAACTGAGAATAGGAGTGACGCACTTGGCCTGGCTGAACATCTACCAAAACCTCAAACAAATCATTCAGGACGCAATCGCGCCTGAAATGCAGGGACTTAAAGGCGAAATCAAGGCCCTCTCACACGAAATTACGGCGCTTTCCCAACGGATCGATTCGATGGACAAACGGATCGACTCTCTCGAAATGCGCATTGATGCCGTGAGGACCGACATCGACAGACGCTTCACCGATCTGAAAGCCGACATCGACAGACAGTTCGCCGACCTGAAGGCTGACATCGACAGACGCTTCGAGGCGGTCGACAGGCGTTTCGATGTGCTGGACCGCCAATGGGACAAGGCGCTGGACATCCGAGAGCGCCTTGCCGCGCTGGAAGCTCGTTTGGAGCGGCGATAGAACGCGGGCTGAAGCCCGCGACTACATTCAGACCAAAACGTTGATCCCAAATGTAGTCGCGGGCTTCAGCCCGCGTTGATCCACACGATCTCAAAATCTATAGCTTGCCTGGCGATGCCGTTCTAGAATCGATGGCTAATCGAGGTGAATTTCCATGGCCAGATATAGCTTCCGGCTCAACGGCCGTGCAGTAAGGGTCGATTCCTGGGATCCGGACCAGCCCCTCCTCTATTTGCTTCGCAATGCGCTCGGCACTCATGCGCCGAAGTTCGGTTGCGGGTTGGGTCAATGCGGATCGTGCACCGTACTGATCGACGGAAAAGCGGCGCGCTCGTGCATAACTCCGGTAAGACAGGCCGCAGACCACGCGATTACGACTCTCGAAGGTCTCGGCACACCCGCTAAACCGGACCCGGTCCAGGCCGCGTTCATTGCCGAGCAGGCCGCGCAGTGCGGTTACTGCACCAACGGCATGATCATGACGGCGAAAGCGCTCCTCAATCAGACGGCGAATCCGACGCTCGAGCAGATCAAGCAGGGGCTCGCCGGAAACCTCTGCCGATGCGGCACACACACACGCATATTGAGCGCCGTGTTGCGAGCGGCGAAAGCGTCAGGGAGGCGAGCATGAAAAGACGTGATTTCCTCCGAACCGGCAGCGCAGTCATCGTGAGCTTTGCATTCGGCGGCAGCCTTCAGAAACCTGGCTTGGCGCAGAGTTCCGGAAAACCGCTCGATCCGAGCCAGGTGGACAGCTTCCTCGCGATCAATGCCGACGGTTCCGTCACCATCTACACAAGCAAAGTGGATGTCGGCACGGGCCTGCGTATCGCCATGGCTCAGATGGCCGCTGAAGAACTAGGCGTCCCCGTCGACCGCATCACGGTCCTCGAAGGCGACACGGCTCTCACTCCCGACCAGGGAGGCACCGGAGGCAGCACTGGAATACCTCGCGGAGCCGTGGAGGTCCGCCAGGCGGCTGCGACAGCGCGTCAGGCACTGCTGAGTCTCGGCGCGGAGCGACTGAAGCGTCCAGCGACGGAACTCACGCTCGTGGACGGACAGGTGCGGCCTGTAAACGGCGGAACAGGCATCGGCATCGGTGCTCTGGCCGGCGGCAAACGCCTCGATCTCAAAGTGGACCCCAGGGCGCCGCTGAAAGAGCCGGCGCGCTATGCGGTCGTGGGCAAACCGCTCTTGCGGCCGGACGTTCCCGGCAAGGCGACCGGCCACAGGATTTCAGCGTTCCAGGAATGTTGCATGGCCGGGTCATCCACGCGCCGGCGTTGGGTGCGAAGTTGTTATCCGTAGACGAATCTTCAATACGAAACATTCCCGATGTTCGTGTGGTGCGGATTGAAAGCTTCCTTGGTGTCGTGGCGAATGACGAGTGGGCCGCTGTACGCGCGGCCAAAGAGCTCAAAACGGCGTGGAGCGAGTGGCAGGGACTTCCGGTAAGTGAGGGTCTGGATCGCTACGTACGCGAGAGCGCTGTGGAACGAGACGAGGTTCTCGTGAATCGAGGCGATCCGGCGGCGGCATTACCGGGGACCGCGAAGCAGCTTTCCGCCATCTACGCGTGGCCCTTTCAGAGTCATGCCTCGCTTGGTCCTTCATGCGCACTCGCCGATGTGCGGTCTGACGGGACGACGATCTGGACATCGTCACAAGGCCCGCATGGTATGCGCACGAACTTCGCAAGGATCTTCGGAATACCGGTGGAGAAGCTGCGCGTGATTTATATGGATGGTTCAGGTTCGTACGGTTCCAACGGAGCCGACGACGCCGCGGCCGAAGCAGTCCTGCTTTCGAGGGCCGTGGGAAAGCCCGTGCGTGTGCAGTGGATGCGCCACGAGGAACACGGCCTCGACCCGAAAGGACCGCCTCAAGTGCTTGCCTTGCGGGGCGGTATCGATTCCGAGAAACGCATTTCCGCCTGGGAAACCCGGATGTGGCTGCCTGCGGGGCTGCCGGGGCAAAGGCCTCTGCTGTCCGTCGATGCCGCCGGCATCAATCAGACGCACGGGCGCGGCGCAGGCCAGATCTCACAAAATGGCGATCCACCGTACGCGGCTTCGAACGTCCGCGTTGTGGTGCACTGGTTGAAAGACACACCTCTGCGCCTTTCGAATCTCCGAGCTCCGGGGAAGATCGCCAACGTTTTCGCCGTAGAGAGCTTCACGGACGAATTGGCGGCTGCGGCTTCCATGGATCCCGTCGAATTCCGTTTGCGCGGCCTGACCGATCCTCGCGGCATCGATGTGCTCAAGCGCGCCACGGAAATGATCGGCTGGGAGGCACGGCCGTCGCCGAACCCGCGCGCGGCGCAAGGGAATTTGCTCACCGGCCGCGGCGTCGCTTACATGCGCTACAAGCAGGCAGAAAATTATGTCGCAATGGCCATGGAGGTGGCCGTAGACCGAACCAGCGGCAGAATCGACGTTCGGCGAATCACGTGCGCGCACGACTGCGGACTGGTGGTCAATCCCGATGGGCTTCGGAACCAGGTCGAAGGATGCATCATGCAGACACTCAGCCGGACGCTCCATGAAGAAGTGAAGTTCGACCGCTCACACGTGACCAGCGTGGATTGGGTCAGCTATCCGATTCTCAAATTTACTGAAGCTCCCGCCATCGAGGTTGCTCTCCTCGACAGGCCGGAGCTACCGCCGCTCGGTGCAGGGGAAGCAGCAACGGCACCCGTGGCCGCGGCCCTCGCCAACGCAGTCTTCGATGCGACCGGCGTCCGGCTGCGAACAGTGCCGTTCACGCTGGAGCGAGTAAAGGCAGCCCTCGCGTAGTGCGAACGCGGGCTAAAGCCCGCGACTACATTAGGGGGACAAGGATCC
>QHXD01000782.1 GCA_003223895.1 Acidobacteriota bacterium | reverse complement strand
TCGGTTCAGCCCTCCGGATCGAATCGCCTCGAGCGAGTTGCTGGGCTGCCTCCGAGAGCCGTTTCTCCATCCCATCCCAACGACACTTGGTCGCGTTGAAGGCATCGACGAAACCGCCATGCTCGGCGGGTGGGCAGACACGTGGTGGGTGATAGGGGAAGCGTCCGAGTGGGTCCTTAAAATCGTTGAGGCGCACTCCGATGGATTCTCTAATCCGGACCAGTTTGTGCAGTTTTTACATTTTATTACCAACGGGCTCGGCATCGGAATGCAGTCGATTTTTATTCCCAAAAGTTTCCGGTTCTGAATGGACCCATCTACGATCAATCAAATGTCGCCTAACCAGGCGATGCAGCGAACCGCCAGCCAGCCTGCGTTCCACCTTATGAGTGTTTGCCATCCACCCTTTCGCTGCGTGGTTAGTTGCACAGGGCTGGCGGTCGCTGCTCTTGTGTCTCGTTAGGCGCACTCGCCACAGCGAAATGAACTCACGCGCGATACCGACTCGATATAAAGGTTGTCTGTTCCGTTCGCGCAACGAAGCTCGATGGGCCGTGTTCTTTGAAACGATGGGCATTCGGTGGACACACGAGGCAGAAGGCTTTCGCATTCCGAATTACAGCGGCTATTTGCCGGACTTTTACGTCGAGCCGTGGCGCTCTTGGGTCGAAATTAAATCAGGCGACCCATCGCCAGAAGAACGAGCGAAGTGCCGATTCCTTTCCGACACCACCAACCAGTTTGTTCTATTGTTGGCTGGCGAGCCCTACCCCGCACGTTATCACGCGTTTCTGTGCGTCCCAAAGGACCATCCCTGGCCCTATGACCCAGAGGATTTCATTTGGTCCCGGAGAGCTGGCGCAGTCTCGTAATGGCCACGCCCTCTGGTTTGTCGAGCCGATCGCTGCTGCTATCTGCCTCGACCACACTGATGCCAGCAAAGCGGAAGACTCATCGGATATGCCATTGCTTACCGAGAAGCTACAACAGGCATTCGACGCCGCGCGGAGCGCGCGATTCGAGCATGGAGCGGCAACATAATTTCCACCGTGCGCCTAACCAAACGATGCAGCTAACGCCTTCCCGTTCGGCGTTCACATTTCAAAATGACTAGTTTACATCTATTTCAGTTCAGCGTCGCCTCCGGAAGGCGTAGCTGATCTTGTTCTCGTTAGCCGTCACAAGGTTCAGGTTCACGCGATGCAATGCTGGCGCTACTCACCGTCACTTGGTAGTCCAAGATTGGAAGCCCTCGCTACTGCAGGCTCGTTCTCCGAAATCCTCGAAACCATTGCAAAGTCGGCCCACGTACTCTGCGTGCACAACCAAGGCTGCGATGACATCGCTGGCTTCGCAAGGACTGTGGCAACGATACGCGTGCAACCCGAAATGTTCGATTTGTTCTTCAACTCACAGGACGGCTACCGTGGCGCCTATGCCCGCTCGCCCTACGCCGGGTTTTCGGCGAACGATCAGGCGCTCGAAACATTGACTCCCCTCGTGCTCACGTACAACGAGACAAATCAGTCCAAAATCGATTCGAGCTTTGTAGTCGAATCCCTTGGTTCCCCATCTGCAAAGATCTGGCTGGCTGAAATTGGTCTGGACATCTGCGCGCTGTGCACTGGTGAATGGGCGAACCCGGTTGACTCAACTCCTGAAATCTTCAACGGCGTTTGGGATCAGGCAACCGGAGTAGAGGCAACATGGGGCCGCAAGGCTCCATACTTCACGAAGCTCAAGCTAATTGGCGCGTTCCTGAACAACCGGTATGACGAATATGTGCCGGCTCACAAGCGTCATCGCGCTCAGCTCATTCATCAGCGAGGGTGGGCATGACGGCTGGCATGAAGCATATCGTCGTTTATCTACTCTGCACTGTTGCAACTCAAAGCTTCTGCTGCGCAGATGTCACGAAGCTTTCGACAGAGGATCAAAAACCGTTAAAAGATTCATCGCGGTTTCACGAGGTTCATTCCACCGGCGATCTGCCACCCGCAATCGTTGCATTTTGCGCGGGCCGCGATGGCCGACTCGCAGAACCAGGCCAGAAGTGGAACGCGACTGATGTCATCACGGACCCGAATCTCCCGGGCAAGCGCCTTATTTGGGCGGCGGTAGGTGGCGAATATTATGTTGTCCATTACGAGCGCGGCGGAATCGCTCACAGCTTCCACATCTTGGTTGCTAAACTCACGAAGGGTGACGTGAAACCGAAGGTTGTTTGGCGCGGCGTTGGAGGTCCGCTTAAAGATTATGCAGCATTTGTAATCGCGTTGCGAAACGGGAAGCTCGACGACCGCTTAGGCTACGCGCACTGAGAGACGCTATTGAAGACGCTAATCCCACAGCTGTCCGTTTTATTGGTATTGGTTTCGGCAATTCTGTAAATTCTGTTCAAAACCTCATGCAACTTGAAGGAATTGATCACGTAGCGCTCGGCGTGCGTGACATCGAACGATCGGCCAAGTGGTACATCGAGGTTCTCGGGTTCGAGCGACTCCACGAAGACATGTGGAACGGCGTGCCGACTTTCATCGGCA